>NVRG01000002.1 GCA_002400805.1 Gammaproteobacteria bacterium | reverse complement strand
GCTATTCGCGCACTATAATTTAAAGCTTCACAGCTTTTAAAGAAACCGACCTAGCGTCGGTTTTTTTATGCCTGTCATTCTGGTCCGTCTCTCACGTATTTGCCTAGAATAAAAATCTACGCTATAAAAACGTTGTCGTATTTGGAAAAAGGGAACTGACCATCAATCTCCCACCCTTGTTTATTTCAGGCCCTATTTGCTAAATAATTAAGAGGCCACGGACCTCTACTTCCAAAGCCAAAAGATGACCGCCAAACAAAAAAGTAAATTCAATGACTTATAAATATGGAAGTTTATGTCTAAAAAAACAAACCAGTATTATGCTGACATGGCGAATAGACACCGTTCATCTCTGAAAATGATGGAAGAGGCAAAAAGAAAACTACCTGATGGGCCATTTAAGGATGATTACAATCGTCAAATTGAGAGCTACAGAAACCTGCAAGAAAAGCTAGATGCAATTAATGACCCAAAAGCCCAAAAAGAGAGCCTTAAAAAAGCTTATAAAAAAATTCGTAAAAATGACTCTAAGAAATTAATAATAAAATTATGTTGTTTGTTTATTATTCTAGTTGTCACTTTAACGATAAAAGAATATGTACAGTAATTACATAACTAGCAGTCAAGATTGCTCCTGCTGGTCGCTGGTACCACCGCTGTGCTCCGGCCTCTTACCTAGATCGTTATAGCGCTTCTGTAATTACATCTTTCCGAACAATGCTAGACTAATGCAAATTTTAAATAACACTAAAAGTTATCCCTCCTAGGAACCCTTATGAAAAAACTAGTATTTATTAGCCTGTTTTTTTTCTCATCATTCGCCTTTGCCGCCGACTATAGTGGGATACCTGATACCTTCTTTAAAAAGCTAAATTCAGATAATCCTGAAAGTGCGATTGACTACCTTTATGAGTCAAACAAGTGGGCCAGCAAAGATGAAGATCAAGTGCTTAACCTAAAATCTCAGATTAAAAACCTAAACAGCTTGGTAGGAAAGTATTTATTCCATGAACTGATTTCTGAGAAAAAGGTAGGAAAACACTACGCCCACCTTATCTATTTAGTGGGCTACGAGCGCCAGCCTTTACGCTTTGAAATTAAGGTGTATAAAGCCGGTAAGAAATGGCGTTTTCAAGGCGTATCCTTTGATGCCGAGTTAGCCAATGATATTGAAAATCAGGCCAATATGAATTTGCTTAAATAAGCAGCTGCCATTAGGCCCATTGATGAATATATCCGCTGCTGTCACTGCCGATATAGCAGAGCTCTGCAGCCTATTAGAGTTGCTGTTCAGCCAAGAAGCGGAATTTAAAGCCAATTATGATGCTCAACATCGTGGCTTAGCAATGATCATTAATAACCCAGATATCGGGGATATTTTAGTCGCTCGCCAAGATGGCGAAATCATTGCTATGGTTAACCTGCTCTATAGCGTATCTACCGCCTTGGGTGCACGGGTAGGCACTGTTGAAGATTTGGTGGTTGCACCTACTGCTCGACGCTCAGGTGTCGGTTCAGATCTACTTAGTTATGCGCTTGAGTTTGCCCAAGAAAGAGGCTGTAAACGACTTACCTTACTGACAGACAGTGATAATTTAGCTGCACAGCGATTCTATCAACGCCACGGGTTTACGAAGTCATCAATGATTCCGCTGCGGATATCACTCGAGAAATAGTGTTAAGCCGTTACCACTAAATTATCACGATGAATCAGTTCTGGTTCATCAACATAGCCCAGTAACGCTTCAATGGCGGTGCTTGGATTACCTTTTATCTTATTGGCTTCATCAGCAGAATAATTGGCTAGGCCTCGCGCGACTTCATCACCATTCATATCAAGACAAATCACTAAGTCGCCACGGCTAAAATCACCTTCAACCATTTTGACGCCAACCGGTAAGACACTTTTTCCGCTTTGGCGGATCACTTCCACTGCGCCATCATCCAATAGGATTTGTCCTTGAGGATGTAAATGGCCGACTAACCATTGTTGGCGTGCCGTCATCGGTTCATTGTCTGGCCACAATAATGTGCCCACACCTTCTCCAGCGGCCAGCAGTTGTAAGTTGTTTGGATTTTCACCCGATAAAATAACCGTCGCCGCCCCTGATCGTGCAGCCCGACGCGCCGCTAATAGTTTAGTGGCCATGCCACCACGACCTAGTTGGCCAACACCTTCGGTGGCCATTTCATCTAAAGCGGGATTGCTCGCTGCAGAGGCAGCAATCATGCGTGCATCTGGATTTTTACGTGGATCAGAATCAAACAAGCCATCTTGATCAGTCAAAATGACCAATACATCGGCCTCGACTAAGTTGGCGGTCATCGCGGCTAGGGTATCGTTATCACCAAAGCGAATTTCATCAGTGGCAATAGTGTCGTTTTCATTAACGACGGGTAATACATTTAATTCAAGTAAGCTGTGTAATGCGCTGCGGGCATTAAGATAGCGACCACGATCAGATAGATCAGAATGGGTTAATAGAATTTGCGCGGTATGAATATCGTGTTTTTTACATTCGGTCGCATAGGCTTGAATCAAACCCATTTGGCCGACACTGGCGGCCGCTTGTAATAAATGGATTTCGTGCGGACGTTTGTCCCAACCGAGTTGTTGCATGCCGGCGGCAACCGAGCCGGAGGTGACTAAAACAACTTCTTTACCCTGTGCCCGTAGCTTGGCAATTTCTTCACTTAACCAGCTGATGCGTTCACGATCTAAACCTTCACCCATCTTCGTCAGCAGCGCACTGCCAATTTTAATGACCCAACGCTTAGTATTAACAATTTGCTGGTGTGGGGTGGTCACACATTATTCCTCAGGTTGTGATTTTTGTTCCGCTTTTTCTTTCTCTGCTTGTTTTTTCTCTGCTTCTTTTTTCTCTGCTTCTTTTAAATCATCGAGGTAATCCATGATTTGAGCGCATAAATCATCACACCCTTCACCTGATTGGCCACTGACGCGGAAGACTTTGCCCTGCCAATTTAATCGATCTAACACATCCTGACAAAGTTCTTCACGAATATCTTCCGGCACTAAGTCCATTTTATTCAGAACTAACCATTGATCTTGACGGCCTAAGGCATCGCTATACTTTTCTAATTCACGATTAATGGTTTCAACGGATTCCACCGGATCTTGTTTAACATCAACGGGCGCCATATCCACCATATGCAATAACAAGCGAGTGCGTTTTAAGTGACGTAAGAATTGAATGCCTAAACCTGCGCCATCAGCCGCACCTTCGACTAACCCTGGCACATCGGCAATAACAAAACTGCGCACATCACGTAACGTCACTACACCCAAATTTGGGTACAAGGTGGTGAAAGGATAATCAGCAACTTTAGGTTGTGCGGCGGAGACTTGACGGATAAACGTTGATTTACCGGCATTCGGTAATCCTAATAAACCGATATCGGCCAACAGTTTCATTTCTAGGCGTAGAGTACGGTTCTCACCGGATGTGCCATCCGTCGTTTTGCGCGGCGCACGGTTAATACTCGATTTATAACGGGCATTGCCCAAGCCATGCCAGCCGCCTTTAGCGACCATGATCTTATCGCCTGATTTGGCTAAATCACCCATCAGTTCGTCAGTCTCATTATCCCAGGCTTCGGTTCCTACCGGCACTTCAATGACTAAATCGTCACCACGTGCACCACTGCATAACTTACTGCGTCCATTTTCACCACGTGCGGCTCTATAGTTACGCTTATAGCGGAACTCGATCAGGGTATTGACTTGTTCTTCGGCAAGTAAATAAATATCACCGCCATCACCACCATCACCACCATCTGGGCCGCCAAAAGGAATATATTTTTCCCGACGAAAACTAAGGCAGCCGTTACCACCATCACCTGCACTAATTTTAATTTTCGCTTCATCAACAAATTTCATTGGCTTGACCGATTTTAATTATTCAATTAAATAACTGTAATTTTAAAACATTAACACCCAGAAACAAAAAACCCCGCATCAGCGGGGCTTTAAGCTGCGTAGCCCCAAAATGGGCCTGCATAATTTTTAGCCAGTAACAACGCTTACGAACATGCGTTTTTTCGGGCCTTTTTTCTCAAATAATACTTTGCCTTCAGCTTTGGCAAATAAGGTGTGATCTTTACCAAGACCTACATTAACACCAGCGTGATAACGTGTTCCACGTTGACGAACAAGAATGTTGCCACCTAGAACTGCTTCACCACCGTAGCGTTTCACACCAAGACGTTTCGACTCCGAATCACGTCCGTTGTTAGTACTACCACCCGCTTTCTTATGAGCCATCTCTTAATTCCTCTATCTGGTGATGCTTAGGCTGTAATGCCTGTAATTTCGATTTCTGTGTAAGACTGACGGTGACCCATCTGCTTACGAGAATGTTTACGGCGACGGAATTTAATGATCTTCACTTTATCAAGACGACCATTAGCAGCAACGGTTGCCGTTACTTTTGCGCCTTCTAGGTAAGGTGCGCCAATTTTGACATCTTCACCTTCGCCAATGAGCAAAACTTTATCTAATACAACTGTATCACCAGTTTCAGCAGATAATTTCTCAACACGGAGCTTCTCGCCCTCTTTAACACGGTACTGTTTACCGCCTGTCGCGACAATTGCGTACATCGCTGTCTCCAAATAATAATATTAGTTTATTGTTGGCTAACCCAACAAAAGACCGGCAATTTTAGTCCCTTTCCAACAAGAGATCAAATGCTAATTGAAATATTTGCGATCTATCGTCTTGCATGCGAAAGTACGCACTTCCAAGAACATATTATATAGGTAGATCCCAGCTCCGTGGATATTCAATCCATCTATTCTTTAATTAAAGAAGATATGACGTCAGTCGACGCCATGATTCAAGCTCGATTACAGTCAGACGTGGTGTTAATCAACCAGCTTGGCCACTACATCATCAACAGCGGTGGCAAGCGTTTGCGGCCCGCTCTCGCTATTTTATGCGCGCGAGCTTGTGGTTATCAGGGCGATAATCATATTAATCTGGCCACCATTATTGAATTTATTCACACCGCGACTTTATTACATGATGATGTCGTCGATAACTCGGATATGCGCCGTGGCCGCGAAACCGCCAATAATTTATGGGGTAACGAAGCCAGTGTATTAGTCGGCGACTTTCTCTACACCCGATCATTTGAAATGATGGTAGAAATGGATTCGATGCGCTTGATGAAGATCCTCTCTCATACCACCAATATCATTGCTGAAGGTGAAGTGCTGCAATTACTTAATTGTCATGATGCCGATACCACGGAAGAAAGTTATCTCGAAGTCATTCACCATAAAACAGCTAAGTTATTTGAAGCTGCAGGCCTTTTGGGCGCGGTGATCACAAATTCATCTACCGAAATTGAAAATGCCATGAGCCGTTATGCCATGCATTTGGGCAGTGCATTCCAATTAGTCGATGATTTATTAGATTACAGTGAGTCCAGCGAGACGATCGGCAAAAACATTGGTGATGATTTGGCCGAAGGCAAACCCACCTTGCCACTCATTTATGCAATGAAACATGGCAATGAGCAACAAGCTCAACTTATTCGTACCGCTATCGAGGAAGGCCAACGCGATAAGATTGATGACGTTATTACCATCATCAATGAAACAGGCGCAATAACTTACACGTCGCAAGCAGCAAAACAAGAAGTGGACAACGCAAAAGCGGCATTAGCTATTATTCCTGATTCCACCTATAAAGATGCCTTACTCGCTCTGGCTGACTTCTCAATTGAGCGTACATTTTAAGCTTGCGATTAATGGTTTCATTTTATGGCTGATTTCTACCAATACCACTTATTCTTTTGTACTAATGAACGCGATGACGGTCGGGCACATTGCCAACAGCATGATGCTCAGTCATTACGTAATTATGCCAAGCAACGAGTCAAAGAATTAGGCTTGCCAGATATCCGGGTGAATAATTCTGGCTGTCTTAATCGCTGCGGTCTTGGCCCGATATTGGTGGTCTATCCGGAAGGTATTTGGTATCAATATAAAAGCAAAGAAGATATTGATGAAATCATTGAGTCACATCTGCAAGGCGGCAATATTGTCGAAAGACTGCAACGATGACCTCGGATGAATATTGCCAAGATAAGGCAGCAAAAAGCGGATCAAGTTTCTATTATAGTTTTCGTTTCTTACCTGAAAAACAACGCCAAGCGATTATTGCCTTATATGCATTTTGTCGTGAAGTGGATGATACCGTTGACGAGATCAGCGACAAGGAGCTGGCCGCCACAAAATTAGAATGGTGGCGGAATGAAATTATTCTCACCTTCAAAGGTGAGGCTACTCACCCCGTTGGTAGGTCCTTACAATCAGCATTAGAAAACTTTGATCTTCATGAGGAATATTTCATGGAAATCATTGATGGCATGGCAATGGATTTAGACCAATTCACCTATCCATCATTCAAAAACCTGGCCCTATATTGTCATCGGGCGGCCAGTGTAGTTGGCCTATTATCCGTCGAAATATTTGGCTATCAAGATCGGGCTACCTTGAAATATGCTGAAAATTTGGGCATGGCTTTGCAATTGACTAATATCATTCGAGATGTGCGTGAAGATGCTGAACGCGGCCGCATCTATTTGCCACAGGATGAGTTAGCCAGATTTAACGTTAAAGCTGACGATTTATTTAATCTTAAATCCAGCCCAGAATTAATCGAACTGCTTAAGTTTCAAACAGAACGAGCTAAAAATTATTACCAAAAGGCGATGCAACTCCTACCTGATTGTGATCGTTACAGCCAACGCACCGGTTTAATTATGGCGGCCATTTATGAAGCCACCTTAGACGAGATCGAAAAAGATGGCTTTGGGGTGATGCAACGTCGAATCTCATTAACACCTCTTAGAAAACTATGGCTAGCTTGGCGCACGGCCCGCCGTGAAAAACGCCGCCATCGACAACAAAAATGACAACCCTTGTCATCGGTGGTGGTTGGAGTGGTCTTGCTGCTGCTGTCACGCTTTGCCAGCAGGGTAAATCAGTTCATGTCATCGAGTCAGCCAAACAGTTAGGTGGCCGAGCACGCAATGTGCAATGGCAGAATAAAACCATCGACAACGGCCAACATCTAATGATTGGCGCCTATACTGAAATGCTCAATATCATGGCCATCGTCGGTGCGGATCCCGAGCTTGCCTTTGATCGACAAACACTCGACCTATCCATCATCGATGATGTCTATCCAACCTTAAAATTATCTGGCAATAACGTTCTACCTTGGCCATTATCTTTGGCTTGGAGCTTAATTCGAAGCACTGGTTTAAAGGGCTTATTACACGTTCAACAATTACAAAATAGCATTAACGAACTGTTATCCAACGATGACTTAACTGTAAGTGAATGGTTACATAACAACAAACAGTCGGATCGGCTGATCAAGCAACTTTGGGAACCCTTGTGTTTAGCCACCTTAAATACCCCCATCCTTGAAGCATCAGYCCATGTTTTAGCCAAAGTAATTCAAGATAGTTTGGGTCAGGGGGAAAAAGCGGCYGATTTATTAATTCCTAAACAGCCTTTRGGTGATGTTCTACCTCAYGCCGTAGCCAAGTATTTASAKCAKCATGGGGSACAAATTAGTTTGCAAACGCGWGCYACTGACATTGTGGTTGAGCAAAAYAAAGTAMGYGGAATCAAAACACATGRTGGYGAGTTTATTGCCGCTGACCATATTATCRTTGCYACCGGCCCRCAACATGCCAATCAATTATTRGCCCCMTATACWGCAATCGAAACACCTGAGTTTTATCCTATTGCCACCGTCTATCTACAATATCCAGATAACTGYCGCTTAGCTMAAGCGATGTTAGGCATGTCAGGYAGTATTAGTCAGTGGATATTTGATCGCAGTCGGCAACACCCTGGGTTGATGGCTGTGGTTATTAGTGGACCCGGTAAACATGAACAGATGACAAATAATGAACTTGCTGAGCATGTCTCAGAAGAAGTTCATCGTTACTGCCCTGAGCTACCAGCTGATGCAATAGAGAGTCTGGTTATTCGAGAAAAGCGGGCCACGTTTGCCTGCACTGTCGATATTGAACAACGTAGATCTAAACCCGACACAAATGTGGAAGGTTTATGGTTAGCCGGCGACTATGTGGCCAATTCATATCCAGCCACATTAGAAGGGGCTATTCGAAATGGAAAAAACTGTGCACTAATCGTCGTTAATAGTTGATTCTGCTGTCGATTCCACCCCGAGATTGCTATACTACAAATACTTTTTAACTTATTAATTCTAAGGCCAATTATGTTTAATAATGCGCGTTTAATTCTAACTGCTATTGTAGTTAGCTCAACTCTCGTTGCTTGTGGTGATAATGATGCAACTTCAACAGAATCTACTGCGGCTCCAAGTGCTACAGCTTCAACTGCAAGTATGACTAAAGTTGAAACTGGCATGTCGGAACAGGCTGCTGCTGATTTACTTGGTGAAGCAAGTTTTAGCCAAATCACATCAATTGATACCTTAACCATCACTCACACAGAATGGACTAACGACAAAGGTACAACCAGCATTCAATTCCATAACGGTAAAGCTGTTTATAATCAATTTGTTGCCACACCTGCAGCAGACTAAATGACTTACACGGCCGCTGCCGAGCTCCTAAAAGAGAGAGTCATTCTTGTCACAGGTGCCGGTAACGGCATCGGTGCTGCTGTTGCTAAAAGCTATGCACAACATGGCGCTACCGTTATCTTGCTCGATAAAAAAATCCCCAGCCTTGAGCAGGTTTATGATGACATTATTGCCGCAGGACATTCGACACCAGCAATCTATCCCTTAGATTTAAAAGGGGCCTCTATTCCCGATTATGATGAACTCGCGACTAAGGTACATGATAATTTTGGTCGCCTTGATGGTTTAGTTCATTGTGCAGCCAGTTTAGGTCAATTGGCGCCAGTTCAACATCAAGATCCTAAAATCTGGTTAGAAACAGTGCATATCAACTTAACCGCGGCCTACTTGCTGACCCGCTCTTGTCTGCCTCTGATGCAAAAGTTTGATAAAGCATCCATTATTTTTACTACTGATAATCATAAAAATACCGCCTACTGGGCAGGTTATGGCATTAGTAAAGCTGGCATTGAAGCACTCAGTAAACAGTTAGCTGATGAGCTGGAAAGTGATGGTCGTATTCGAGTTAACTGTATTGATCCTGGCACGGTAAAAACAGAATTACATACTCATGCCTTTCCTGCGATCGATCCTACTCACCTACCAGCACCTGAGGATATCGTGAGTAGTTATTTGTATCTTATGGGTGAGGATAGTTTGACGATTAATGGTGAACTCATCACAGCTCAATAAAACACCATGTCAAATCACTGACGCCAAGCCATAACACACTGAAATATATCAACTATATTGTATTGGCATAATTCTCGCTTAAGTCTAGTCGTAGTCATGAAAACTAGATTAAAAGGCGAGCACAATGGCAAAGCAAACACAGACAGAAACGGCAAAATTATCACTCGTGGGCAAACATGGTCACGCGATTGCATTTACTGAGCCGCAACAAGACCTTGAGCTTAATCGGGTTGAAGATGTTATCGCACGCCTACCATCTGTTTTACAAACATCCATAGACTTGGATGAGGTAATTAACCTATTCCATAATGAAATCAGTAAAGTTTTAACATACGACAGCTTACATTACCTACACCAAGATGTGCTTTGTGATATTAACACCGGTAGCCGTAGCCATCATGCTTGCAACTACCGCTTGGAAATGAATACTGTTTGGTTAGGTGAATTAACCTTAACTCGTCGTAAAAAATTCACTGACGCTGATACACAATTAATTGAAGATTTGTTATGCAAGCTTATTTACCCTTTACGTAATAGCTTGCTATATCGTCAAGCACAAACAGCTGCTTTGCAAGATCAGCTCACTGGTTTAAATAACCGTGGCGCATTTGATAGTAGCTTAAAACGTGAAATTGATTTGGCGCAGCGTCAGCATACACCCATGTCATTAATCATTTTAGACATCGATCATTTCAAAGCAGTGAATGATACTTACGGCCACAGCAGTGGTGATGCGGCATTAAAATCGGTCGCGCAATCCATTACTGATACCATGCGCCGTAGTGATATTGCTTTTCGTTATGGTGGTGAAGAATTTACGTTGCTTTTGAGCAATACGGATATTGAAGCAGCACGCCTAGTCGCTGAACGCATACGCATTGCCATATCACAATTAACGTGCAGTGACGGTAAACGCAATTTTGGTTTTACCATCAGCGCGGGTGCCGCCCAGTTGACTCAAGGTGAGGATGGTTCAAACTTATTTGACCGAGCCGATAAAGCCCTATATCAAGCTAAAAAAACCGGTCGAAATCAAACAACCTGTGCCGAACAAACTATCAGTAAAGATCATTAAGATATAAAAAAGGGCTTTGATAATTAAAGCCCTTTTTTCATTTTTCGTCAGTTTTGTTAGCTATCGCCCTCTTACTCTCGGGGTACGTTTAGCTTTACCTGACTTTGTTATTTTTTCTTTTTTACGTGGTTTCGCCGTTGTATTTTTTAGCGGTCGAATTTTTTTCTCCCGTTGTGCTCGTCCTCCAGTTTGTTGCTCAACATGAGCCTTCAAACCTACATCTTCGTATAAGGTTTCGAGCTCATATCCTTCTATCATCATCCAATGACCCATTTTAAGTTTGTTTGGGATGATAACAGGCCCATAACGCACTCGCATTAAACGGCTAACTGTAACGCCTTGGCTCTCCCAAAGTCTACGAACTTCACGGTTACGCCCTTCTTGGATAACGACATGAAACCAGCTATTTGCACCTTCACCACCCGCACGCTGCACATCAGAGAAATGCGCTTTACCATCCTCTAACTCGACACCATCTCGCAAGTTTTGCAACATGTCTCCAGTCACTTCACCTAAGATCCGAACGGCATACTCACGATCCATTTCGTTGGATGGATGCATCAAGGTATTAGCTAACTCACCATCTGTCGTTAAAATAATCAAACCACTGGTATTGATATCTAAACGACCCACACTGACCCAACGACCTTGTTCTGGAGTAGGTAAGGATTGGTATATTGTCCGGCGACCTTCGGGATCTTTACGAGTACAGACTTCACCTACCGGCTTGTTATATAACAATACTTGCTGAGGCTGTTGCCATAAACGTTTCGCTGACAATGCTTTACCATCCAGTTTCATTGTATCGCCAACTTCGACTTGATCACCTAAGCTAGCCGTTTCACCATTGCGACTGACTTTACCTTCTTTGATCCAGACTTCAATTTGGCGACGAGAACCGTAACCCGCTCGCGCTAACACTTTTTGAATTCGTTCTGCCATTTCTATTGTCTCCCGACATTGTTGTTTAATTTTGAATAACGCCGCCCTACGGGGCAGCTCACTTAAATTTTTTCTTTACCGCTTTTCATAAACTAGGCTGCAACTTTTCACGAAAATGGTGGGATCATATATAAACATGTGACCATTCAAGTACGAAAATAACGTTGCCAAGAGGTAAGAAAAACAAGTGTGCTGTGTCGTTATTTGTAACCTAAGCCCATTGCTGCACGCACTTCAATCAAGGTTTCTTGTGCCACCTCTCGTGCGGCATCATTTCCAGCTTCAATGATACGACGAACATCTTCTGGATGTTGACTTAACTCTTCAGCGCGCTCACGTATTGGTTTCAATTCTGCGGTTATCGCATCGATCAATGGTCCTTTGCAATCCAAGCAACCAATTCCTGCCGTGCGACAACCTTCTTGTACCCAGGCTTTTTGATCTTCCGTGGCATACACTTCATGCAATTTCCATACTGGACAACGATCCGGATCGCCAGGATCGGTTCTACGGACACGATTGGTATCGGTAGGCATTTTCTTGATCTTCGCTGCCAAGCTATCTTCTGGCTCACGTAAAGCAATGGTATTGCCATACGATTTAGACATTTTTTGACCATCTAGGCCGGGCATTTTTGCTGAAGATGTCAACAACGCTTGTGGTTCTGGCAAAATGACTTTACCGCCGCCTTCCAGATAGCCGAATAAACGTTCGCTATCACCTAAGGCCAAATTTTGCTGACTCTTAAGCAGCTCACGCGCCGTCGCTAAGGCTTCACCATCACCTTGTTGCTGATAAGCTGTACGTAGCTTGGTATATAACTTCGCATTCTTTTTACCCATTTTTTTGATGGCTGCTTCAGCCTTTGCTTCAAAGTCTTTTTCACGACCATAAATATGGTTAAAACGACGCGCGACTTCACGGGTTAATTCAACATGCACCACTTGATCTTCACCCACCGGCACTTGGCCAGCACGGTAGATCAAAATATCGGCACTTTGTAATAACGGATAACCTAAAAATCCATAGGTTGATAAGTCTCTTTCTTTTAGTTTTTCTTGCTGATCTTTATAGGTTGGCACGCGTTCTAGCCATGACATCGGTGTCATCATCGACAATAACAAATGTAACTCAGCATGCTCGGGTACTTTTGATTGTAAAAATAACGATACCGCTGACGGTTCGATACCGGCGGCGATCCAATCAATTACCATATCCCAGACACTTTCTTCAATCACTTGACTGTCTTCGTAGTGAGTGGTCAATGCATGCCAATCTGCCACAAAAAAGAAACAATCATATTCATGTTGTAATGTAATCCAGTTTTTTAATACCCCGTGATAATGACCGAGGTGAAGCCGTCCTGTTGGGCGCATACCTGAAACTATACGTCGGGACTGCAATGCTACCGTATCCAAAATATTCTCCTGACTCTCGCTGTTAACAAGATCCGCTTTAAAGAATTGAAAAAATCTGAGGTGGCAAGTTAAATATGACTGCCAACAAACCAATAAAACCGCTAATTAACGGCCAAAGCATTAAACTTAAAATGCCAAAATAAAGTAATGCCAATAAGATAAAGAAACCATAGGGTTCCAATCGGCCTACTTGCCAAGCCAATGGCCCAGGCAATACGCTGACCAATATGCGACCACCATCTAATGGCGGTAATGGCAGCAAGTTTAATACCATCAACATGGTATTTATCAATACGCCTGCTACCCCCATATATAACATGGGTTCGCCTAATGCTATGCCTGATTGCAATGCAACTAAAGCTAGTTTTGCGACCAAAGCCCAAATTGCCGCCATAATTAAATTAGACATCGGCCCTGCTAGGGCGACCCAAGCCATATCTGATTTAGGTTTACGTAAATTCTCATAGGTAATCGGCACCGGCTTAGCCCAACCAAAAACAAAGCCACCAAAGACCAACAATAAACCCGGCACTAACAAAGTACCAATCGGATCGATATGTTTAAGCGGGTTTAAGGTCAAACGGCCCATCATCTGCGCGGTGCGATCACCTAATTTAAGGGCAACCCAGCCATGCGCGACCTCATGTGCCGTGATCGCAAACAAAACGGGTAAAGCCCAAATAATAATTTTTTGAATCAGAGAAAAATCAGCCACCGATCACTTCCTGGCCACCCATGTATGGCTGTAAAGCTTCTGGGATATGAATACGACCTTGTTCATCTTGGTGGTTTTCCATCACTGCCAATAAAGTACGTCCAACGGCTAGGCCTGAACCATTCACAGTATGGACCAATTCTGGCTTGCCAGTTTCCGGATTACGCCACCGTGCTTGCAGGCGACGCGCTTGGAAATCATGGAAATTACTGCATGATGAAATCTCACGATAAGTCTCTTGGCTAGGTAACCATACTTCTAAATCGTAGGTTTTGCTGGAAGAAAAACCTAAGTCTCCCGTGCATAAAATGACTTTACGATAAGGTAATTCTAATTTCTGCAAAATTGTTTCGGCATGGGCGGTTAACTGTTCATGTGCTGCTGCAGAATCTTGTGGGCGTACAATTTGTACCAATTCCACTTTTTCAAATTGATGTTGGCGGATCAAACCACGTACGTCTCGGCCATAAGAGCCCGCTTCGCTACGAAAACACGGTGTATGGGCAACAAATTTCAACGGCAATTGTTCATCGGTACTAATGGTATCTCTTACCATATTAGTAACCGGTACTTCCGCSGTTGGAATCAAATACAGKCCAGCATCATCTACCGMAAATARATCGTCAGCGAACTTTGGTAACTGMCCCGTACCACGCAATGAATCTGCATTGACCAGATATGGCACATAGGTTTCAGTATAACCATGCTCTTCAGTATGGATATCCAACATAAACTGCGTTAACGCACGCTGCAATTTTGCCAATGGACCTGTTAAGGTCACAAAGCGAGCTTGGCTAATTTTAGCTGCCATTTCGAAATCCATGCCATCAAGACCTGCGCCTAAATCAACATGATCTTTCGCTTCAAACTCAAATTTTCTTGGTTSACCCCARCGYARMACTTCTTGGTTATCGTCTTCATTTGCACCCTCAGGCACATCTGTTTGCGRGATATTAGGCATGTCCATTGCCAGCGCCGTGATCTGMTCCAGGATTTCAGCAAGCTGTGCTTCGGCCGCTTTGTGTTTACCRCCAAGATCGTCGATCTCAGCCAGTAATGGTGCAATATCTTCACCAGATGCTTTGGCTTTGCCTATCATCTTAGAACGACTATTACGCTCAGTTTGCAAAGCTTGTGCTGCCAACTGTGCTTGCTTGCGCTGTTGTTCTAAGTTGTTAATTGCTTCAACATCGAGTGTGTAACCCCGTCGAGCTAATAATGCTGCGATCTGTTCAGGTTCATTTCTTAATAATTTTGGGTCTAACATTTTAACTTCCAGATTTCGCTGACCATGTAACGATATGATCAGGTTTAACCAAACTCCGTAATTGTTCTAATATTTCCGTAGTACGTTCAGGGGTATCAAAAAATTCAATCACTATTGGTAGCGCTGCGGCCAAATCCAATAATGATGCTTTATGTACTGTGCCATGACTGCCAAGGCCTTCTACGCCGCGAAAAACGGTAAAGCCCCGCACATTGGCATCGGTCTCAAACCAGCTTATTACCTTACCGACACCGTTATGACCTTCCGTCAGGTAAACACGTACCATGGTGATATCTACCATGTTCATAACTGCCTCCCTAAACTTAGCCCTAACCATGTTGCGGCTAGGCATAAAAATACACTTAGTGCGATATTTGTAATGGCTTTAACGGGCTCTCCACCCTCAAATAAAGCTAAGGTTTCAAATGAAAATGTTGAAAATGTGGTGAAAGCACCCAATAAGCCAACCAATAAAGCGGCCCGCCATTCAGCAGATACAACGATACGCTCCAGCAATACCACAAACAAAAATCCCATCAACAATGAACCGAGTACATTAACCGCCAACGTACCGTAGGGAAAATCTCTGCCTAGCATACGATAGACAACATTAGACATGCCAAAGCGCAAAACTGCGCCTAGCGCGCCGCCGCCCGCAATTGCTAATATTTGTTGCACTGTGTTTTCTCGATCATTTCAAGACGCATAGTTTACCGTATTACGACCTTTTACTCGCAACTGATTGTATCACTAACAAAAAAGGCGAGATAAGCTCGCCTTTTTATTGCTTTAAGTTAAAATTCAACTCAGTTTAGGATCAAGCTCACCACTGGCATAACGTTTAACCATGTTGGCTAATGGAATCACGGTTATTTTGCTTGCATGACCCGCACTACCGAAGGCTTCATAACGTGCCTGACAAATAGCCTGCATCGCGGCTGTGGATGCTTTTAAGAATTTACGCGGGTCAAAAATTGCTGCATTAGCCTCATCCGTTAGAAACTGACGAATTGCACCGGTGGAAGCCATACGTAAATCCGTATCAATATTGACCTTACGCACACCATTTTTAATACCTTCAACTGTCTCTTCTACCGGTACCCCATAGGTCTGGCCGATATCACCACCATGTGAGTTGATGATTTCCAACCAATCTTGCGGTACCGAGCTAGAGCCATGCATCACAAAGTGAGTATTAGGTAAACGCTGCTGCAATGTTTTTAAACGACTAATGGCCAATATATCGCCCGTAGGCGGTTTTGAAAACTTATAGGCACCATGACTGGTACCAATTGCCACCGCCAAAGCATCCACTTTTGTTAACTTAACAAACTCAGCCGCTTCATCGGGATCGGTCAGCAATTGACTATGGTCTAATTTCTCATCCGAGCCATGGCCATCTTCTTCGCCCATCATGCCCGTTTCAAGTGAACCTAAACAGCCGATCTCACCTTCTACCGACACACCACAAGCGTGCGCCATTTTAGCTACCGTTAGCGTCACATCCACATTGTAATCAAACTTAGACGGCGTTTTCATATCTTCCAATAAGGAACCATCCATCATCACTGAACTRAAGCCAGATTGAATTGATCGCATACAAATATGCGGTGCAGCACCRTGATCTTGATGCATCACCACCGGAATATGAGGATATTGCTCAATAGCCGCCAGAATTAAATGACGTAGGAAYGGTTCACCCGCATAACTGCGYGCTCCAGCCGAKCCTTGCATGATWACGGGACTATTTRCTGCATCTGCAGCTTGCATAATAGCCTGRACTTGCTCCAARTTATTAACATTAAACGCMGGCACAGCAAAGCTRTGTTCTGCCGCATAATCTAGTAATTGTCGTAATGAAATGAGTGCCATATCTTCACCCCTAAAATCTAGTRTAYATCGCTAYCTTATTCGCAGCTTTTTCCYRTCATTTGAGGYTCRACCATRTCACCGACACGYACTAATTTAAGCGCATTRGTACTGCCTTGAACCTCAAGATCSCCTTTWGTGATGATAACAAYATCACCATCTCGRACSACACCTCGMCGCTGYAATTCATCAATTGCTTCTTTATTCAAYGTYACATGATCATCATGATCWACGGTAAAACTRACCGGATAAACSCCCCGATATAGCGTTACTTTTCGTCGTGTTTCAACCGACGATGTCAGTGCAAAAATCGGGATACCCGAACTTATCCGMGACATCCATAACGGCGTAGAGCCCGTCTCCGTTAATGCYGCAATCGCTTTTACATCCAAGTGATTGGCCATATACATMGCCGCCATGGCAATGGCTTCGTCCATACGTTCAAACTTAGAGTCAATACGGTGACGTGAGACTCGAATTTCGCGCTGCTGCTCTGCCTGTAAACAAATGCGATCCATGGCTTCAATCACTTTAACAGGATTTTTGCCGATCGCCGTTTCACCTGACAGCATCACCGCATCGGTACCATCCAATACCGCATTGGCCACATCGAATACTTCAGCCCGGGTTGGAATGGCATTAACAATCATCGATTCCATCATTTGGGTTGCAGTAATCACTACTCGATTTAATCTACGTGCTCGCTGGATAATATCTTTTTGTATAGGTGGCAGAGCAGCATCACCCACTTCAACACCTAAATCGCCGCGAGCGACCATGACCGCATCTGAAGCCGTGATAATTTCATCAAGCACCTCTATCGCTTCAGCCCGCTCTATCTTGGCTATAATACCGCCATGACCACCTGCATCACGTAATAATTGTCTGGCCGTGTGAATATCTTCTGCCGAACGAGGAAAGGATATCGCCACATAATCAGCCTTCATTTCAGCGGCCGTGATGATGTCTTGTTTATCTTTCTCTGTCAGTGCCGCGGCCGATAAACCACCGCCTTGGCGATTGATACCTTTATTGTTTGATAATGCACCGCCCACCACCACGCGGCAGATAATTCGTTGACCCTCTACTTTTTCAACCCATAAAACGACTCGGCCATCATCAAGTAATAAGGTATCACCGCGATGCACATCTTGCGGTAAGGATTTGTAATCAATCCCCACTTGCTGCTCATCACCCGCATCACTATCTAGCGACGCGTCCAACACAAATTGTGCATCTTCTTGTAAGACGATTTTCCCAGTCTTAAAGCGTGAAATACGAATTTTTGGTCCTTGCAGATCCGCTAACACCCCGACTTGGCGGCCATAAGCTCGGGCGCGGTTGCGTACTGTTTCAGCAAGTTCTAGATGTTCTTTGGCATCACCATGAGAGAAATTTAAACGTACAACATCTACGCCTGCTTCAATCAAGGCATCAAGGACTTCCGGCGTGTTTGTTGCTGGCCCAAGGGTCGCAACAATTTTAGTTCTTCTCTTGGCGGTCACTGATATTCTCCAGTTTTTTTATTTTGCGCGAGACTCCAACATGGCAACTGCGGGTAGTTTTTTGCCTTCCAGGAATTCCAAAAAGGCGCCTCCACCTGTTGAAATATAAGAAATATCATCGCTAATATTATATTTTGCTACTGCTGCCAGAGTATCACCTCCACCCGCAATCGAAAAGGCATCAGATTCAGCAATAGCCATCGCTATTTCTTTTGTACCTTCAGCAAACTGATTAAATTCGAAGACACCAAGCGGTCCATTCCACACTATGGTGCCAGCATTTTTAATAATTTCTGTTAGCTGTGCWGCRCTTTTTGGCCCAATGTCAAAAATCATATCGTCATCTTCGACATCTTTRGATAACTTAAGTGTCGCTTCAGCAGATTCTGAAAACTCTTTGCCACACACAACGTCMGTTGGCACCGGAATATCTCCACCTCGTGACTGCGCATCTGCTGTTAGTTTTTTACAGGTAYCTAACAAATCCGCTTCATATAAAGACTTACCAACATTATGMCCCTCKGCYGCAATAAARGTATTRGCAATACCTCCRCCGACGATAAGTTGGTCMACTATTTKTGATAAAGATTCCAGYACWGTTAAYTTAGTWGATACYTTTGAGCCGCCAACAATGGCCACCATYGGACGAGCWGGATTATCCAGYGCTTTGCCTAARGCTTCGAGTTCACCTGAYAGTAAAGGGCCKGCACAGGCAAYAGGGGCATATTTTGCAATGCCATGYGTTGATGCATGAGCWCGATGTGCCGTACCAAACGCATCCATCACATAGATMTCACAYAGCGATGCCATCCGTTGTGAAAGYGCRTCATCATCCGCTTTTTCACCMARGTTGAAACGAACATTTTCACACAACACCACTTCACCCTTTTCGACAGGAATAAAATCGGGCTCTAGCCAATTTTGCTCTAGCCTTACCGGTTGGCCTAATAATGCTGTCAGATAATTTGCTACTGGTGCTAAAGAATAACGATGTTCGTATTCACCTTCAGTGGGACGACCAAGGTGAGACATAATCATCACTCGTGCGCCAGCTTCTACCGCCATTTTAATGGTGGGTAGTGACGCATGAATACGCGTTCCATCAGCAACCACGCCATCTTTTAAAGGCACATTTAAATCCTGACGAATTAAGATACGTTTTCCAGTGAGATCGAGATCAGTCATCTTGATTACGGACATATTATGCATTTCCTCGTAACGATAAATTTATTGATTGTTTGGTGTTGCTTGCAGCTCTGTGAGAGCTAGAGAGATGAAAAAGGCTTCCTCATTTGAGGAAGCCTTAATTGTTTTGACTATTGAATTGCTAGTAATTATTTTCCTACATACTCAACTAAGCGCATCATATTGCAGGTATAGCCATATTCATTATCATACCAAGCGACGACCTTAACAAAGGTGCTGTCGAGAGCAATACCGGCCCCAGCGTCAAAGTTTGATGGTGCGGTATGACCGCGGAAGTCTGTAGAAACAACACTTTCCTCGGTATAACCCAACACATCTTTAAGTTCACCTTCAGATGCTGCTTTCATAACCGCGCAGATCTCTTCATAGCTTGTTTCTTTTTCTAACTGCACAGTTAAATCAACCACTGATACATCTGATGTTGGTACCCGAAAAGCCATACCAGTTAACTTGCCATTTAATTCTGGCAATACTTTACCTACCGCTTTAGCAGCGCCGGTAGACGACGGAATAATATTCTCTAAAATACCACGACCACCGCGCCAATCTTTGAGTGAAGGAGCGTCTACTGTTTTTTGTGTTGCCGTAGCGGCATGAACGGTGGTCATCAAGCCACGTGCAATGCCAAAGTTATCATTCAATACTTTTGCGACAGGCGCCAAGGCATTGGTGGTACATGATGCTGCAGATACAATTGCTTCACCAGCATAAGTTTCATGATTCACCCCATAAACGAACATCGGTGTGTGATCTTTAGATGGTGCAGATTGAACCACTTTCTTAGCGCCCGCATCGATATGTGCTTGACACGATTCTTCTGTTAAGAAAAACCCGGTACATTCGATAACTAAATCAGCACCTACTTCATCCCATTTAAGATCAGCAGGATCACGTTCTGCTGTAATGCGAATGGTTTTACCGTTGACAACTAAGTGACCGTCTTTGACGTCAACATCACCATCAAAGCGACCATGAACCGAATCATATTTCAGCATATACGCTAAATATTCAGGATCTAATAAATCGTTAATCGCGACTACTTCAATATTCTGAAAGTCTTGCGCTGCAGCACGAAATGCCATGCGACCGATACGGCCAAATCCATTGATACCAACTTTAATTGTCATTCTTTATTCCTTTACGCCTTAATAAGGCTAAAAGTTAAAATATTTTCAAGCAGAATAAATCTATCTTTCTTATTAAGAAGCAGTCCACTTGTTTAACACGTCATTAGAAAATCATGAAATTATTGTTCATCAATAAAAAAATTCATCCCATTACTAATGCCTCTTTTTCATTCAAAGCAGTGTAGGTGATCTCACCTATAAAGAGAACTCAAATATTTTGATTTCGATCATAAAAAGTACTTATATCGTCTAACTAAATATTCAGGATCTAATAAATCGTTAATCGCGACTACTTCAATATTCTGAAAGTCTTGCGCTGCAGCACGAAATGC
>NVRG01000150.1 GCA_002400805.1 Gammaproteobacteria bacterium | reverse complement strand
AGGTAGGGTAGCACAGGTAGGGTAGCACAGGTAGGGTAGCACAGGTAGGGAAGTCAGGTAGGGAAGTCAGGTAGGGAAGTCAGGTAGGGAAGTCAGGTAGGGAAGTCAGGTAGGGAAGTCAGGTAGGGGGCGCGATCAGAATCTTTCTCAGTCTCTAAATGAAGTCCTTAGACTTTCTTTGGGTCTTTTACAAAATTCATATGACCTTATTATCAGGGAGAATTATGAGAAAATATTGGGCTTAGATTCTTCAATTTAACCAAATTAGTACCTATTGATTTGAAGCTTTTTTTTAGGTTTTTTCGACGATTTGTTTGTGTGAAAAACATAAATTACTCAGATAAAACACGAGGTTCCCTTGGTAGATTTCTGCTCCGTTATACGATGTATTAATAAATCAGAGGAGCAAATTATGAAGAAGTTAATTGAAAAGGTTATCGTATTTAGGAAGAAGGGAAGCGTGGTTTTTATCGTAGGGTATATAGAGATTTTTGATCATGTTTTATCAATATTTGGGTTCGTTCAGAGTGTCGATTTCCACGATCTTCTTTCACTAGCAACAATGCTGTTAGGCTAGTTTTAACAGGTTTCGCATTAAGTAAATTACTCATAATTATTTGGAGGAATAAATTATGGGCCTGTTTACACGATATTATGCAGGGGCACTCACATGGGAAAGAATTTGAAATCATGGTGGTCCCCAGTATATTCGTCGAGCAAAGATTCACGGTGGCTGGTTAGTTGCTACCGAAAATTATACGGTTAGCTGCGGTGGTACAACGTTTGTGCCTGATCCTAATCATGAATAGGTGCTGAATTGGGGTAGATGAATCTGTCCTGTAGGGTTTCGATGCATCCAGTGATCACTCGGTCGATGTTAGGCTTCAAAAGCTTCCATTTAGCACAAAGTACGCTTACCTGTATTGAGCTTGTCGCGATGCGCAAGAAAGTCAAATGGAGAGCAGTATGGCGAGTTCTTTGTCGCCGGCAGTACAGTTTACGCTCTAGCGACCTAGGTCGAAAACTTCCCTGCGGTTTTTACGTCAGCCGGCTGTAGGCCTGTGTCTTTCCGGTGGAGTGAGAACGAGTGCTATCTAGGAGATGCTCATTTTAATCATATTCCGGGTGATTGCCTGCTTTGGCTTACATTTACAGCGAAAGCAGATCAATCACCTACTAATTTAAGCCGCATTCTTTTCAGAAGGCGTTTCTGGCAATTTCACCTCAATAAGTCCCCCTGTAATTGCAAAGTGAATCCAAGTACTAAGGACAGGTTTCTTACTCGCAGCTTCAAGGGCGCACCGGTAAGTCGCCAGTTGACCAGAATGGCCTAGGGCTGTGTCATTCCATTCAGAGCGTGCCTTGGGTGAACTTTTGTGGTCGATAATGACCCAGCCGTCAGAGGTTTCCAGTAGTAAATCTATCCAGCCTTTTACCTCTTGACCTTGTTCGTTAATGAATTGCATAGGGTATTCGACAAACATGTTCAGTGGCTGGAATTTCTCCTCAATAATGCGGATAAAGTTGCTGGTCATCTGTTCGACTTCAGCGGAATTAATCTTTTCAGCGACACCGTGATCGCTGAGAATTCTCTCGCTGCGTTTCAGATCCTGTTTGCCATTGATAATACCTGTAGCGATAATGGCGTGTATGGCCTCGCCGAGCAAGGTCATATCCGGAGCCCCGTGTAGACCGATGCGATCACATGTAACGAGTGTCTCACCAAGGCACGCTCCTTCTATAGGGAGTGCTGCTGACGGCGAGGCAAATCGAGGAAGTGTATCGTTGCGGATCAATGATTCGTCTCTAGCTTGCGGCCAGTGAAGATTTTCCTGAACAACATCAAAGTTCGGTTCGCTTTCTGACAGTATTTTTAATTGCGTAGTCAGTGTTGTGCCGTCCGATAACTCAAGTGATTCACCTGCAGGCAGTAATGCGTCGTTATTCACGCAGTCAATCCAGTGACCAAAGGGGGCTGTGGTGGCGCTTTTTTTAGGGGTTACCAAAACCAGTTTATCCCTGGCGCGAGTCAGGGATACATACAGAAGCCGTTTGCCTTCTTCTACTGATGCTTCGAGTGCACGCTGACCTTCGGGACCTGCTTCGACAAGATCTTTGACGGTGATATCCTTGGACTGTGCTCCAAAAAAGCTGGGCCAATAGCGTAGCGCGCGTCCAGACAACGGTGAGGCCCAGTCAAAATTCGAATAATCACTATCTACGTTCAACCCCCAGTTCCGCGGTTTAACATTAGCGTACAGGTCAAGCGCGAAAACTACAGGCCATTCCAGGCCTTTTGATCGGTGATGCGTGAGCAGCGTGATTGCATTGCCACCGGGTTCGCTTAGCCAATCTTCCTCAGAGCTGGAAAGGTTTTGTAGCCAGATGATCAAGCCCGGAACTGTGGCGGCGATATTTTGTGTTAGGCAGTGTTCCAAAAATTGGTGAGACAGACTGAGTAATGAGTCTATATTTTTGAGCCGTAGTTCGGCTTCTAGAGGTGTTTTACACCAACCAACTAATGTTTCACGAACATTGGTTACGAGTAGCGCTTGTTCAAAGGCTTCGGTTGGCGTTAACAATAATAGTCGCTCACGCTCGCTGGCGAGTGCCTTCAGGGCATCAACTTCGGTTTCTCCCCAGTCAGTCGAACGAGTGTCACCTTGTAAAAATTGGATGCGGTCACTTATCCAGGTTTCGGGTAATTCACCTTGGGTTAACGCTCGAATTTCGGCAGAGGCGAGTGTGTCTTGATTGCTAGCGAGTCGGCGCAGGCAAGCCATGGCCAGTGAAGCCTCGGGGGTTGCAAGCAGCCCTGGGCGGCGATAATTGATAGGAAGCCCACACAACGTAAGTGCTTCGGCAATGGCGGGTAGATTAGCATTGCTACGACATAGGATGGCTATATCGCCACACGCTATTGGACGTATTTGTTTCGATTGCTTGTCGATGACTTTCTCATCATCAGAGGTAACCAGGGTTTGGATGGCTGCCGCTAGGGCGCTGGCCTGCTTGGTTTTGTTGCTGCCTTCGAGCTGCCAATGTTCAATGGCGGCCGATGACAGCTCGATGGGGCGGGCTGGTGTCAGCTGAACTTGTTCTGCCGTAAGGCTGTTGCCGAAAGCGGGAACAAAAATATTATTTATGTAATTGACCAGTTCAGGCCGTGATCGCCAAGAGTTTTCAAGGATATTAATCGAAGACCCTTGATTCTTGAGGTGTTCAACAACCGTTAACATAAGCTCAGGGTCTGATCCACGGAAACCATAAATAGATTGTTTTATATCCCCGACCCAAATAGCTGTGTCGGCTAGCTCAGATAGCTTTGCAAAAATCGCCAGCTGGATGGGAGAGGTGTCTTGGAATTCATCAACCATTAATAACTGCAACTCTTCACCGATAGCTTCAATGGCGATGGGGTTGTCGAGTATTTCCAGCAATCTTTGTTCTTGGTCGACAAAATCTACCAGGCTGCGCTTAGTTTTAATATCGCGATATACGCCTAGGCTGTCTGCGGCAATGTTAAAAATGTGGTTTGTGAATTCGGTAATGTCCTGGCGTAGTTCAGGGTGCTTGGCATAATCGGATGCAATTGCCTGTATCGGTTCTGCGAGTGCTACGCTTTTTTTAGTCGGTTTAGCTTTGCTTAGCTTGATCCAGTCGCCCCAGGTCATACACTTGTTGGTGAGTAGTGATCGATATTGTGACAATTGTTCAAAGTATTTTATTGATCCTTTGGTGCTATCAAGTTCTGAATCGAACTTATCTATTGCGGAACTGATAGCGTTCACAAGCTCACTTGTCAGATCACGTTTTGATACGGCAGGGAAGTAGTGCAGTAAAGAGTCGACGCTGCTTTGTGCAAAGTTACGTAATGCTTCGGGAGAAATGTTGTTGCTACGGGCTTTATCAACGATATTTTTTATTTCTGCTCGCCAGAGTGTTTTTTTCGTACGACTATCCTGAATCTGAAGGCGTGAAGAGAGAGCGTTCATTTGGCGAATGCGGTTGGTATCTTGTTCCAGTGTATCGTCGAGCGCTTGATTGAATAGATGAGTAGACTCAATCTCGTCTATCACGGTTTGTTCTGGTGGTAAGCCTGCTTCAAAAGAAAAACGTTCCACCAGCTGCCCACAGACACTGTTTACGGTGCCAATTTGTGCTTGTCCCATGGCATTAGCGGTTGTCGTTTTGCCCGACTCAATCAGCTTTTGGCGAACGCGTTCTTGGAGTTCGCTGGCTGCCATTTTTGTAAAGGTAGTGGTGAGAATTCCTGCAGGTTGTACTTGGCCGGATGCGAGAAGTGCTTCCATTCGTTCGGTTAGGCTATAGGTCTTGCCGCTGCCCGCGCCGGCACTGATGAATTCAATGTTAGTTTTCATGCGTCCTGCTCCCATCCCGTCAATGTAGAATAATCGTTGTATGTGTCGCTGTGCTCTGGAAGAGTTAATCCGTCATCGGGATTAGAGGCATCGGTTGCTTCAGTGCCACGCACGGTCACTTCGATAAGGCCGCTGTCCAGTTGCTGACGTCGCCACTTCCAGGTTTTTTCAATGTCTTGCCAGTAGTTGCCGAGAGTGAGTTTGTCTTGATGACTAACCACTTCTGATTTTGGGAAAAAGAGTTCGTCATTGCTGAGAAGCTTCTGATCATTAACGAAAAAATAGGCTAATGCTGGATAGCTACCATTAGCTTGCAGGCGGAGGTGGGCATAGATCGCAAGCTGTAAGTAGTCCCGCTTAACCCATTTGTCTTTTCTGCTTTTATATCCCGCCCACTTGATATCAATAACTGCTTCTTGGCCTGCGCTATTGGTGGCAAGAAGGTCAATGCTGCCATTGAGATCACCCCCGATAAAGTTACCATCCTGCTGTACTTCCATGTTAACAGTGACAACATCGGAAACCTGCAGTTGCTTAGTGAGCACTTCAAGCGCTGACGTTGTCTGATCGATAAAGCGTTCACGTTCGGATCGGTAGCCAGGCTGAAGTAATGTCGCGCCTTCTTTTGTTAATAGTTTTTCTAGGTGCTTGTGGCACCAATTGGCAATGGCACTGGTGTCAA
>NVRG01000149.1 GCA_002400805.1 Gammaproteobacteria bacterium | reverse complement strand
ACTGTAAATGGTGAAGAAATTAGGGAATCTGATGTTCTTAAGGTCTTTGAAAGTCTACCAGAACAATACCGCCAAGCGCCTCTGGCAATGATCAAAGCGCAGTTGTTGAGCAAATGGTCAATACGCGTATTATTCAGAGTGCGGCTGAAGCGGAAAGCTATGATACGCAAGCGGAATACACTGATCGTGTTGTTGAAATTAAGCGTCAGCTTTTGCAAGAATATTATATTCAAAAGAAAATCGATGAAGTGGTGACCGACGAAGCTTTGATGGCAGAATACGCTACAATTACCGCCGACTTTAAAGCAGAAGACGAAGTTAAGGCACGGCACATCCTCCTCGCAGAAGAAGAGCAGGCAAAAGACGTGATCAGCAAATTGGACGCCGGCGGCGATTTCGTTGAACTTGCGAAAGAACTGTCAACAGGCCCATCCGGCCCAACTGGTGGAGATCTTGGCTATTTCGTCAAAGGACGGATGGTTCCGGAATTTTCAGAAGTGGCTTTCACCCTTGAAAAAGGCACCTATTCTAAAACGGCAGTAAAAACTCAATTTGGTTGGCACGTAATTTTAGTTGAAGATCGCCGGGCAACAAAGGCCCCAGCGTTTGAAGGCATGCGCAAACAACTGAAAGATAACTTGAGTAGCCAAACAGTTACATCACTTTTGGAAACTCTTAAAGCCAGCGCGACCGTAGATATTATCACGGCTGAAGAAGAAAAATCTGCTGCTGAAGCAAAAGAAGACGTGCCTGCAGGCGATAAAAAAGAAAATTGATTTAATGTTGGTTTAACCAACTGAGCGCCACTGAAGTAGCCCGGAGAAATGCCGGGCTATTTTTATGCGTCTGAGGTGGGAAGCCAAGGTAGAGCAGCAACGTCGACACCTTCGTCCGAAAGTTCGGCACGTTCGTCTTCAGTTGCTTCTCCGTAGATGCCGCGATTATCTGTCTCACCATAGTGGATTTTGCGAGCTTCTTCTGCGAACTGGTTGCCGACATAATCGCAATTTTCTTCAACAGTTTTCCGGATTTCTTTCAACGCATTCATGGCAATGCCGACTTGCTTTGCCTCTGCTTCTTGCGTCTCTTTCGTTGCCGCAGCGCCGCTATTTCCTTTTTTAGGAAGGGACGGCGCCATTATTGCTTTCTCTACTTCGTTTGATCCACAAAGGGCACAGGAAATTACATTCCGTTCTTTTTGAACATCATAAGCGCCACTATTTTTGAACCACGCTTCAAATATGTGGCTGTTGTGGCATTTTAAATTGTACTTGATCATTCAACAATACATCACAATAGTTATGGATCAGCCTGCATTTGTTTGCAGGGGCTTTTCGACAGAAATAGCGCTTTTTCATGGAAAGTGCAAGTTTTGGACGGCCCAATTACAGGATTTGTTTATACAACTAATACGGCACGTAAATTGATATGACAGAGTTAAATACCCCTTCACCTTGGGTGGAAAAATATTATTCCTTCATTAAAGGCGGCGGTGCCGTTCTGGATTTAGCGTGCGGAAGTGGCCGTCATACACATTTCCTGATGTCGAAGGGCTATCAACTGACAGCGGTAGACAAAGACACAAATGCTATCACGGCCGCCGAGCTGACGGATGTAAACTTGCTTCAAGCAGATCTGGAAGCAGGGCTTTGGCCATTTGGTCCAAACTTGTTTGATGAGTGGCGATATCTTGATGAAGGTCAGCCCGGGCAGGATTGTAGCTCGCGACCGCTAAATGAAGAGTTTGTGCTAAATCAACCGCGCTTTAAAGGTGCCTCGGTGATGATCGCGCGGATAAACTTTGGTTGTGGGTCTAGTCGTGAACATGCGCCCTGGGCAATGACGGACTTTGGTTTTAAGGCGGTCATTGCGCCTAGTTTTGCCGATATATTCTTTAATAATTGTTTTAAGAATGGATTGTTACCTATTGTTTTAGATGAGGATATTGTTAATTCGTTGTTTCAGAATGTAGAATCGAATGACGGCTTCGCGCTAGAAATAGATTTAGAAAATCAGGTGATTAATTGCCCAGACAACACGGCTATTGCCTTCGATGTCGATGCCTTTAGAAAACATTGTTTGTTAAATGGCTTGGATGATATCGGCATTACGCTTAAAGATACCGATGCAATTAAAGCATTTGAAGCAAAGTATGAAACAGTTGCCCCTTGGGTATTTAATGCGATTAAAGGATAAACAATGACTAAAAAATTATTGATATTACCTGGTGATGGTATTGGGCCTGAGATTGTAGCTCAGGCTGTAAAGGTTCTGGAGTGCGTTAGCCAGCAGGATGACTTGGGCTTAGAACTTGATGAAGCGTTGTTAGGTGGCGCGGCAATTGACGCTCATGGTAACCCGTTGCCAGCTGAAACAATGACCAAAGCCAAGGCGGCAGATGCAATTTTGCTAGGGGCTGTCGGTGGTCCGCAGTGGGAGTCACTGGATATGTCTATCAGGCCCGAAAAAGGCCTGTTAGGAATACGTTCTGAGCTGGAACTTTTTGGTAATTTACGTCCGGCAATGCTCTATTCGCAACTTGCCGCAGCCAGCAGTCTAAAACCAGAGCTGGTTTCGGGGCTGGATATCCTCATCGTACGTGAACTTACCGGCGGCATTTATTTTGGCCAGCCTCGTGGTGTGCGAATCTTGGAAAATGGCGAGCGCCAGGGATACAACACTTATGTCTACTCCGAGTCTGAGATTATTCGTATTGGTCGCTTAGCATTTGAGTCGGCAATGAAGCGTGGTAAACGTTTATGTTCTGTTGATAAAGCAAATGTGCTCGAAGTAACAGAATTGTGGCGTGAAATCATGCAGGATCTCTCTAAAGAATATCCAGACGTTGAGCTTAGTCACATGTATGTGGATAACGCCGCTATGCAGCTCATTCGCGCTCCGAAACAGTTTGATGTGATCGTTACTGGTAATATGTTTGGCGATATTTTGTCTGATGCAGCGGCGATGTTAACCGGCTCTATCGGCATGCTGCCATCCGCCTCATTAGATGCCAACGGCAAAGGCATGTATGAGCCTTGTCATGGTTCCGCTCCAGATATTGCAGGCCAAGGAATAGCCAATCCATTGGCAACTATTCTGTCTGCGGCGATGATGCTGCGTTATTCATTGGATATGGCGGCGACGGCAGATCGCATTGAGACAGCCGTGAGTAATGTGCTTGATCAAGGATGTCGTACGGCGGATATTTATACCGACGGTATGACAAAAGTCTCTACCAGCGAAATGGGTGATGCAGTTCTAGAAGCCTTAAACGCGTAAAACGAAATTATACAAAGAATCGGGAAGAAGATAATGAGCAAAACATATGATATAGCAATTGTAGGGGCCACCGGCGCCGTTGGAGAAACTATGATAGCGGTACTTGAGGAAAGAAATTTCCCAGTGGGTAAATTATACCCGCTCGCTAGCGCACGATCGGTTGGCAAGGTCATTCAATTTAAAGGCAAGTCTCATAAAATCCAAGACTTGGCCGAGTTTGATTTTAGTCAGGTGCAAATTGGCTTGTTTTCAGCCGGTGGCAGTATTTCCGAAGAGTTTGCCCCCAAGGCGGTGGCAGCAGGCTGTGTGGTTATCGATAATACATCACAATTCCGGTATGACGACGATATCCCTTTGGTTGTGCCTGAGGTTAACCCAGAAAAGATCGCTGAATACAAAACTAAGGGTATTATCGCCAATCCTAACTGCTCAACGATCCAGATGATGGTTGCACTAAAGCCAATATTGGATGAGGTTGGTATCGAAAGGATCAATGTGGCTACTTACCAAGCAGTATCAGGTACTGGAAAAGAAGCGATAGAAGAATTGGCAGTGCAATCGCGTGATTTACTCAGTGGCCAGCCCATTAAAACCGAAGTGTACCCCAAGCAGATAGCCTTCAATGCCTTGCCTCATATCGATGTGTTCATGGAAAACGGTTATACCAAAGAAGAAATGAAGATGGTTTGGGAAACTAAAAAGATATTCGGCGACGATACCATTGAGGTTAATCCAACTTGTGTGCGTATTCCGGTATTTTACGGACACTCTGAGGCGCTGCATATAGAAACCAAAGAAAAGATTTCTGCGCAGAGAGTAACGGAGTTGTTAATGGCGGCAGAAGGCATTGAGGTCATTGATGACCGTAATGATGGCGGATATCCCACTGCGGTGACAGATGCCTCAGGAAATAATGCGACCTATGTTGGTCGTATTCGTGAGGATATTTCACATCCAAAAGGCATCAACTTATGGGTAGTTGCTGACAATGTGCGTAAAGGAGCGGCAACAAATAGTGTTCAAATAGCAGAGGTGTTGATAAAAGATTATTTATAATTGATACTTAGCGTCAAAATGACATGTGATTTCTAGAAACTAGCGCCAACCAGTTCAAAAAACTTCAGAAAATTGCCTGACATTGAAGAATTGGAAGCTATCCTTGTATTGGGGTGGCTTTTGTTCTTTGTGTGGAATATTCCCCTGGTATTATCAGAGTATTAAAAATAACGGTCTCGGCTTTATGTTGAGGCTGTATGTCTCCCAAGTGATTGAAAGGAATTGACAATGATTCGTAAACTAACCGTAGCATTGATTGGTGTCGGTATAATGATTCCGGGATTAGCCAATGCCCTAGGTTTGGGAGGCGTAGAGCTTAATTCCGCATTGAGTGAGCCGCTTGATGCAAAAATTAAATTGGTACAAATTAGAGAGCTCCTAGCAGAAGAGATATTAGTCAACCTAGCGACCGCTGCTGATTTCAAAAAAGCCGGTGTTGATCGATTATATTCACTCACCGATGTGAAGTTTGAGGTTGTGGTTCCCATGAGTGGCGAACCGTATATCAAAATTAGAACACGCAAGCCTATCCGTGAACCATTTTTAAATTTTCTAATTGAGGTTAATTGGCCTGCAGGAAGGTTGCTTCGAGAATATACATTATTGTTGGATCCACCTGTTTACAGTGCCACCCAAGAGGCGCCAATTCTAAGGGCACCTCAAGCGACCGTTGCCCCGCCACCTGTTGCAGTGACGCCGACTCCAACTCCAGCTCCAGCCCCCGTAATAAGTTCACCACCCGTTAAAGTGGCGGCTCCAGCACCTGTAGAGCAAGAAGCAAAAAAAGC
>NVRG01000148.1 GCA_002400805.1 Gammaproteobacteria bacterium | reverse complement strand
ACTCGATGTTAGGGTTCAAGAACTTTAGGTGCGCACAAGCAACATTGAAGGGAATAGAGTTGATAGTGATGTTGAAAAAAGGGCAACAACGATATTCTTCTCAAAGTCATGTGACACCAGTTGAACAATTTTATGCTTTGGCGGCATAGTCACGCCCAGGAAATCTGCAGTTTTCTCCCGGGAAAAATTTGCGACAGAACCGTGTTTTGGATCTTATTATGCGTTGTTTCTCAGATTGGTCACTTTTGGGGGATATGTGGAGTTCATGAATATGTGGAGTAAACTATTATTTGATGGTAGTGATGCTTTAAGAATTAGGGAGTTACAGTATTTCATGATGGATTTCTAACCACATATTACTGCCGTTCTTTTTTGTAAAAAAAGGAGACAGTGATGTTAAATTCATATTTCAAACGCAAGTCAACACTTACAAGGTACTATGAAACACCTGCCGGAAAATATCTTGACGAATTTACAAACTGGTTGCCAGAGCTAGGATATCAACATAAAACGATACTGAATTACATTCGTGGCGCTGTGCATTTTTCGAAGTGGCTTCAAGATTCTGATATTCCAATAGAAAAAATAACGTCAAAAACATTGAATGACTTCCGCGAAGCCTTTACCCAGATTAATTCAACTAAAAAAAGAAGCGCTACGTTTCGCGGAGCGAAGCAATATATCGCTTACCTGCGATTTAATGAGCTAATCGTTCCCATGACTCCAAACGATGAAATTCAACATACTCTTCTCTACGAGTTCGAGCAATGGATGCAAGATCATCGTGGGGTGCAGGATTCAACGTTAAAAAAATACAGACGACCGATCAAAGAACTATTAAATGAGTTCGGTGAAAACCATAGAAATCTAACGGCCATACGGGTTCGAAAATATTTTTTCAAGCACTTTGAGAGCGATAGCACTTCTAAAACTAAGACTCGCGTAAATGCCATAAGAATGCTTCTTAGATTTCTGATAGCTACCGATCGTTGCGATTCAAATATGGATAAGGTTCTTCCACCAATTCCACACTTCAAGCTGCAATCTTTACCCATGTATATTCAGCCTGAAGAAATTAATCTTGTGATAGGTGCATGTGATGATTCAACAATTGTTGGCAGCAGAGATAAAGCCATTATCTTGTTTCTAGCAAGGATTGGGCTGCGCGCATGCGATGTATCAGGGCTAAAACTTGACGATATTGACTGGAAAAACGGCACTGTATTTGTAATAGGTAAGAATCGACAAGAAACTAAACTACCTTTATCACAAGATGTGGGGGATGCATTATTAGATTACTTGTTGGTGAGGCCTCCAGTTAACAACAGGTTTATATTTATAACAGCCACCGCCCCCTGGGTAGGTATCACCGCCAGTGGGGTATCAGCAGTGGCGGTACGCGCTATTCGCAGAGCTGACATTGACGCTCCATTTTATGGATCGCATGTTTTTCGACACTCTGCAGCAACAGCCTTACTTCGCCAAGGATGTTCATTAGAAACTATAGGTATCGTATTGCGACATGCATCTGTTGAAACAACAGCTCATTACGCGAAAGTCGATACGAATTTGCTTAAGAACGTCATTGCACCATGGCCAGGAGGTGAGTCATGTTAACGAAAATTGTGGATAGTTACTTGATTTTTCGCCGCGCTACGGGGTTTACCCTGAAGGACGACGAGAGGTATCTTTATAGTTTCGCCAAATTTTCTGAATCAGAAGGTGATACTCATATTGTTTCAAATACAGCAATTAATTGGGCCGGACAGTCTCATTCAGAAGCACAGAAAGCAAACCGATTAAAAGCAATAGTCCGCTTTTCCCATTTTTGTAGAGCTGAAGATAGTCGCCATGAAGTACCGCTGGGAAACGTTTTTTGTGGTCGTCATCACCGCCCAATACCTTTCATTTTTACCGATGAACAAGTTAAAGCACTAATGGATCAAGCTCTAAAATTAACCCCAAAATGGTCATTGCGGCCGGTAATGTACAATACATTGATAGGATTATTTGCAGCAACGGGAATCAGGCTATCAGAAGCCATCAATTTAACATTTAGAGATTTCACTCAAGACGGGTTGATCATTCGGAATACGAAGTATCACAAAAGTCGATCAATACCACTTCACAGTTCGACAGCTGAGGCTTTAAATGGCTACCTGAATAAGCGAAAACAGCTAAACATCGACGATAGCCATATCTTTGTTTCACTTCGTAACCATCCACTTACCAGTCACACTATTTATGCGGTTTATTATAGGTTACTTGACGAAACGGGAATATATAAAGTCACAGATAAATCATCATCAAAACCGCGACCGCGAATTACCGATTTTCGCCATACTTTTGCCACCCGTGCGCTAATTAATTGCCCCAATAGCCGTGATCATATTGATCAACATATATTAGCACTGACGACATATTTGGGACATGCCCATGTCGGATGTACTTATTGGTATTTAGAAAGTACACCTCAGTTGATGCGAGATATTGCAAACAAATGCACCAATTTTATTCAGGAGAAATTATCATGACCGCTATTTCCCCATATATCAGCGAATTTTTGCGGGAGCGCTTACCGCACCAACAAGGGGCTAGCACAAATACATGTGATAGCTACTCATACGCCTTTCAACTATTGTTTCAATTTATGGCTGATCGTTTTAACCTTCAGCCATCGAAACTTTCTCTTGAACAAATCGAAGCACCGATGGTAATGGATTTTCTGCAACATTTGGAAGCGGAAAGAAAAAACAGCCCGAGAACTCGCAATGCCCGATTAGTCGCCATAAAATCATTCATGAAATTTATCCAGTATCAAGAACCGAAACTTTTGGAACAAACTCAACGTGTGCTCTCTATTCCGGCTAAAAAAACGAACAATCCTCTCGTAAATTACCTGACAATAAACGAGATGCAATCCATTCTTAATACCCCCGATCTTTGTAACCGCCTTGGTATTAGAGATAGAGCAATGCTTCATCTCTGTTTTTCCGCCGGTTTGCGCGTTTCGGAGTTGGTGAACCTTACTTGCGATTCGATTGATCTACAGAACTCGCCGAATGTGCATATTAAAGGAAAAGGACGCATAGAACGCGTGTTACCGTTATGGAAGGACACAGTCTCTGATCTAAGATCATGGGTAGCTGTGCGCGGTAATCCTCTAGTGCCGGAGCTGTTCCTTAACGCTCGTGACCAATCGATGACTCGATCTGGCTTCAAGTATGTACTTCAAAAGCATGCTCGGGTGGCTACGAAGTACTGCCTATCACTGGAAGAAAAAAATATTTCGCCGCATGTATTGCGGCACACATCAGCAATATTGGTATTACAAGCTACAGGGGACATTAGAAAAGTTTCGCTCTGGTTGGGGCATGCAGACATACAAACAACAGAAACCTATCTTCGTGCAGATCCAACTGAAAAAATAGAAGCTATTGAAGCTATCGTGCCGCCCTCACTAAAACGTGGGACATTTCGAGTACCTGATAAGTTGATAGAACTACTCAATAATAAAGCATGAATATGCAGAGTGATTAGGAACCAAAATACTACTATTTTAGGCTCCTAATCATCCAGCTCCACATATTCATGAACTCCACATATCCCCCAAAAGTGACCAATCTGAGTTAATTGCTCAATTATCGTTCCAAAAGTGCTGCTTTAAATGCTCTTCAAGTATTCGCGCCATTGCCGCCATATCAATATCACCATTGCTTTTCTTAAAGCTGTAGCGCCCAGTGAATAATGTGTGTGTCCAAGCGATAGGAGAAATTCTTGTGAATTCGTCAATTATCTCTTGTGCCACGCCTTCTGCCACCATCTTCTCATAAACAGCGTTCAGAATAGTGCTGTTGTAGGCAATGATACAATTCGCGATAAGCCTTGCCGCATAAGCGCTGACACGGTTTTCTACGATTCGTTTTCCTTTGAATACCCCTCTGTATGTTTTCCTTATCTCCCCCTGCAATTGATGGTATGCCTCGGTGCGATTTCTGGCTGTACGTATAGCTTTTCTGAGTTCCATATCGTCAATTAAATTCAATACATGGGTGCTTTTGAATATATTGTTGTATTCAAATAATGCAGCTTTTAGCCGTGCATAGCGAGAATGTGAGTTTAATTTCCGAATGATGTTGCTCTGCGTATTTTCCTGCATGATTAACGAGAGCAACACCCTCAATACCCCTCGTTTCTGCGACCTAATACGATCAAGGTTAATCTTGTTCTTGGGCTGCAATATCCCCGAGTAACAGTCTGGCGACTTCACGGAGAACAATTCGTTTGCGGCTTCCCTGACATTCTTGATGCTGGGAACATAGGCAACATCAATTGAATCCAGTGTGACAAAATTAAGCTGATTCAAGGAATGGTTGTCACCGGTCACCATGTTGATATCAATGTCGGTTTTGTTGCTGTATATCATGTCGTAGAGAGAGTGGCCCTCATACTCATTAAGACCCATATTCTTTGCATTTACGGCAACAAAATTTGCAATCAGGGTGTACAAGGAAATACCTCGACCCTTTCCAAGATATTTCCGCGAATATCGCGACTGGATGGTGCTATCGCTGGTCGCAAATTTTTGCCCATCGGCATCCGCTAATACCTTTTCATCAAGTAAATTCCACTGCTTGAAGATAGGTAAAGAATGTACGTAGTTACTGACAATATCATTGGCTGCACAAAGTGTATCGATCCGGACAAAGTCCTCTCGTGTCGAACGTAATAGGCTGATATCAAGATCCGATATATCAGGCATTTTAAGGGTGCCGAATCCGAAGCCCTCTGATAGGAGGCAGGCATTGATGGCTAGCGGAGCTGCCTTTTTCTTCTTGGTATAACGATCTTTCATATGCGTGAACCCGTCCCACATACCAATAAGGTCGCCAATAAACATCACAACGTTGGCGATTTCTACCTTCGGCAGGGTTTTAAAGAATGCATCATCGAGTTTTTCAACGCTATCGTATAACAAGCTCCACTGCTGCTGTCCGGTCTTCGCTTCCTTAAGCTTAAACCCGGGGTTGTTATCCAATCGAATGTTTTCTGTCGTCCGATCCCAAGCATTATCCAGCTCTTCGAGAGCATCATCGAGACGTTGATCACAATAAATCGGTATTTTGGG
>NVRG01000147.1 GCA_002400805.1 Gammaproteobacteria bacterium | reverse complement strand
AAGAGTTTAATTTCTTTAGTGACCGTTACAAGCAAGTTACCGCACACGCGAATTAAAAAGTCGGCTTGAAGTTGAGCTACATAGAAACGGCGATAGTCTTATGACTATCGCCGTTTTTTTATGTTTTAAATAAAGATAATTAACAAGGATTGATAGCAATTCAAAGTCACGTTATAGTCAATGATAGAAAAATAGAATTATCGACATTGGAGTTGTAATCGCATGGCAGAACATCCGGAAAAAATTGACTTAGATGCACATTACGAAGTAAGTGGTTTTAGAAATAACCTCGCTTTTGGATTTGTAAAGGTATTACGTTTTTTTGCAGATACATTTTTTGCAAAACGCTATGGGCATAGAGCGGTAGTACTAGAAACGGTGGCTGCTGTACCTGGCATGGTAGGCGGATTGTTATTACATTTGAAATGTCTACGCTACATTCAAGCAGATGATGGCTGGATAAGAATCTTGCTAGATGAAGCTGAAAATGAACGCATGCATTTAATGACGTTTATTGAAATAGCACAACCTTCATTATTTGAGCGTATCGTGGTGATGGGCACACAAATGGTGTTCTATAACTTTTACTTCTTCTTGTATTTATTCTCACCCAAAACAGCCCACCGAGTGGTTGGTTATTTTGAAGAAGAAGCAGTAACAAGTTATACACTTTATCTAGCAGAGCTGGATGCAGGTAAGATCGAAAATGTACCTGCACCACAAGTTGCCATCGATTATTGGAATTTAGCTCAAGATGCGACTCTTAGAGACGTCATCATTGTTGTGCGAGCCGATGAGGCTGAGCACCGAGATGTGAATCACCAATACGCGGATTCAATTTAACACCAGAAACGTTCTTTAAGTACTTGTTTGCATACGGTTAGTTAATGATGGTGGTCATCATGGCCAAATGAATTATCGCTGTTATCGTTAGATTCAGTTTCTGTCGTTATATCATCATCGCTATGATTGTCAGTGTCATCATGACCATGTGAACTATCGCTGTTCTTGTTAGATTCACTTTCTGTGGTCATCTCAGGATCTTCATGAACCTGTTCATCCATCGGGGACGGCTCAGTATGTTCACTGTCACTGTCTTCCGTTGGAGCATGACTGTGATCGTGACCATCGGCACCCGATTCAACGGTTGGCAAAGATAGGACACCTATTCCATAGCGATATACGGATTCGGCGCCTAGCCAAGCAGTAGTGAGTAACATCATGGTGGCAACGGCTGAAATGGATAGAAATAAGAAGCCGGGTTTTGATTTTTTCCTTGCCAAGGATATCGCGGTTATACCGATGAAGATAAACAAGATAGCTGTTGGTATGGCCCAGTTACGGTGCAGGGTCATAGCCGCATGAGAGAGACTGTCATGGGCGACACTATTATAGGCAAACCAACCCGCGACCACCGTCAAAAGAGTAAATACGCAGCCTGTCCATAAACTCCAGTTAGCCATATGTGACCACTGTTCTTTCCATCGATGAGCTTGGGGTAACAGTCTTGCTGCAAAATAAAATAGCACTGAAATACTAAGTAGTGCGACAGTGAAATGCACCAAGATTGGATGCCAGTTTGGAATAATAGAGATCATAGTTTTTCCTCGTTATTTTTTAATAGAATGTTTTAGCTGTAAGACAAAGCTATAGACAATGGGTAGGACAATCAAGCTGAGTAACGTGGCGGTAATCATGCCGCCGACCATAGGTGCAGCAATACGTTGCATCACTTCTGAACCCGTACCACTGCCCCACATTATCGGTAATAAACCGGCAATCGTGGCTGTCGATGTCATAATGATTGGACGTACTCGTTCAGCAGTGCCTGATTGAACTGCAGTAATAATGTCTTGCGGGCTTAAGTGCTTATTTGTTTGTTGTAATTCAGCGATTTTTTGATCAATAAAGGTCAGTACTAAAACCCCAATTTCTGCTGAAACACCGGCTAATGCAATAAAGCCAACAACAACAGCGACCGAGAGATTAAAGCCGAGCAAATAAACTAGCCAGATACCCCCACTGAGAGCAAATGGCACAGTCAGCATCACCACCAGTGGGGCACTGATGTTTCTAAAATTAAGATAGAGCAGCAGAAAGATACTGATTAGGGTGATCGGGATGACAAGTCGTAACCGTTCAGCAGCACGTTCCATATACTCAAATTGGCCTGACCATGACAGGCTATAACCCGCTGGTATGTCAACTTGAGCAGCAACAATTTTTTTAGCTTTACTAACATAACCACCAATATCATCGGTTTTGATGTCGATATACACCCAGGCATTGGGTCGTGAATCTTCAGTTTTAATGACGGGTGCACCACGCCGCAACTGCATCGAGGATAATTGACCCAGTGGGATCTGAGCGCCAGTAGGCGTAGCGATAAGGATCCGTTGTAACTCGTTGAGATTGTCACGCAACTCACGTGGATAACGTAAATTTACGGGGTAACGTTCCAAACCTTCTACGGTGTGAGTAACATTTATCCCGCCAATCGCTGTTTGAATGACATCTTGTACATCAGCAATATGTAAACCATAACGGGCCAGTTCTTCGCGGTTGATATCAAAATCGATGTAATAACCACCAGCAGCTTTATCACCAAAAGCAGACAAGGTTTCGGGCATTTGTTTAATGACTTGCTCTATTTCACCAGCAACTTGTTCCAGCACGTTGAGACTAGGCCCACTGACTTTGATTCCTATCGGGGTTTTTATGCCCGTTGATAACATATCAATCCGCGTTTTGATCGGCATCGTCCAAGCGTTTGCTAGCCCTGGAAACTGAATGGCTTTATCCATCTCGGCCATTAATTGTTTGATGGTTTTAGTTGGATCTGGCCAGTCCTCTTTTTCCTTCAGTGTAATCGTGGTTTCAAACATAGACAAAGGAGCAGGATCAGTGGCAGTATCGGCACGTCCTGATTTACCAAAAACATGATGCACCTCTGGAAAACGCATCAAGATCTTGTCTGTTTGTTGTAATAATTCACGCGCTTTACTAATTGATATCCCCGGATAGGTACTTGGCATATAAAGAATATCACCTTCATTCAGCGGGGGCATAAACTCACTACCCAGTTTAGACAACGGGTTTAGCGTCAGCATAATTACACCTGTTACGGCCAATAAGGTGGTCCAACGAAAACGCATTAACACGGACAAAATAGGTCGATGAATGGCATGCAATACGCGATTGATCGGGTTTTTGTCTTCTGCTAACAGTTTGCCGCGAATAAGGTAGCCCATTAATACCGGCACTAAGGTTATAGCGAGCATGGCTGCAGCGACCATAGCATAGGTTTTAGTGTAGGCCAGCGGTGCAAATAGCCGACCCTCTTGTGCCTGTAAGGTAAATACCGGTAGAAAGGACACGGTAATAATCATTAAGGAGAAAAACAACGCGGGACCGACTTCTTTTGCCGCAATTGAAATAGTGTGCCAACGCTCCTGTCGCGTTAACTCGGCCATTTTTTCTTTTGTTGCCCGTTCGAGGTGTTTATGTGTGTTTTCAATCATTACAATGGCACCATCAACCATGACGCCAATGGCGATAGCAATGCCACCTAACGACATGATATTGGCATTAATACCTTGCCAATGCATGATGATAAAAGCGATTAAAATACCAATGGGTAGACTGATCACGGCCACCAGTGCCGAACGGATGTGCAGTAGAAATAGGATGCAAATTAGGCTAACAATGATCGATTCTTCGATTAAGGTACTAATAAGGTTATCGACCGCTCGATTAATCAGTTTGCTACGGTCATAAACTGGCACAATCTCGACCCCAGTAGGTAGGCCTTTCTCCAGCTCAGCTAATTTAGCTTTTACATTTTCAATCGTGGTTAATGCATTTTCGCCGTAACGCATGATAACGATGCCACCAGCCACTTCACCTTCACCGTCAAGATCGGTCAAACCACGTCTTAATTCTGGGCCAAAATGAATATTAGCGACATCTTCTAAGCGAATAGGGGTGCCATTGTCACTGACACTGACTGCAATAGATTTTAAATCTTCCAGTGACTGAATATAACCAAGGCCACGCACCATATATTCTGTTTCAGCCATTTCAATGAGCTTGCCACCGACATCACTATTGGAACGTTGAATTGCGTTTTTCACCTTTGATAAAGGAATGTTGTAGCGCAGCAGCACATTAGGATCGACTTCGACCTGATATTGTTTGACGTAGCCACCAATAGACGCTACTTCAGCGACACCATCGACGGTCTGTAATGGATATCGTAAATACCAATCTTGAATAGAGCGTAATTGTGCCAGATCATGTTGCCCCGTCTTATCCACTAAGGCATATTCGTATATCCAACCGACACCAGTGGCATCCGGGCCTAATTTGGGATTAACCTCTTTGGGTAAGCGACCACTGGCATAATTAAGGTATTCCAGTACGCGAGAGCGAGCCCAATACATATCGGTGTCATCTTCAAAAATAATGTACACAAATGACAAGCCAAAGAAGGAATAGCCACGTACTGTTTTTGCCTTTGGTACGGCTAACATTGCGGTGGTGAGCGGGTAGGTGACTTGATCCTCAACTACCTGTGGTGCTTGACCTGGATAGTCGGTTAATACAATAACCTGAACATCGGATAAATCTGGGATAGCATCCAGCGGCGTATTTTTTAGTGCCCATATGCCGGCGATGACGATTAACACCGTGATTAACAGCACTTGAAATTTATCGCGTAATGACGCGCTTATAATACGATTAATCATGTGTTGCTACTCCAGCTGTAGAAGTAGCGATGAAGGCCTCTAGTTTTGCCGGTATGGCGACACGGTCCATGGTTTTCATTTCATTTGCTGGCATGCTGTTGGTATGAGTGTCAGCAGTCTTACTTTTCATGGCTTCAAGCATCTTAGCGGTGGCCTCACGCAATTTAGATTCCGAATCAATTAAAAACTGACTAGAGCTAACCACCTCTTCACCAGCAGAAATGCCATTTAAGATCTGAGTCAATCCATTTGAAGATAAACCGGTCGTGACTATTCTAGGTTCAAATTTTCCTTGTTCACGCACCACAAACACCTGTTCACGCTCACCGGAACGTATAATTGCTTCGGTAGGCACGGTAATCGCATTTTTTTGCTGCAGTGTGTTGATGGTGACATTGGCAAACATATCTGGCTTAAGTAATAAATCAGCATTATCAAATTCCAATC
>NVRG01000146.1 GCA_002400805.1 Gammaproteobacteria bacterium | reverse complement strand
GCAATACTGTAACCCTGTGCTTCTTCACAGCCCATGTTCAGCAGCATAAGGCCATGTTCAGTCGTCTCAACCCCTTCTGCGATGATTTCGCGATTAAAGGAGTCGGCCAAACCTATGATGCCATCGATTATGGCGTAATCATCCGGATCGTCCAGCATGTCTCTGACAAAACTCTGATCTATTTTTATCGTATTGACGGCGAGATTTCTTAAGTGGGCTAAGGAAGAATAGCCTGTACCAAAATCATCTAAAGCGATGCTGATGCCTAATGTATCTTGGCAGGTTTTAATAATCGAGTTAATTTTTTTAATGTCACCTAAAGCACTATTCTCTAATATCTCTATCTGTAAATACTGTGGCTCTATAGCCGGATAGTTAGCTAAGGCGGTACTCAGTTCCTCCAAGAAGGAAGTCGATAGCAGATGGTAAGCTGAAATATTGACACTCACTTCCAGCTTCTGTCCCTGAGATATCCAACTATTCATTTGACGCAAGGCCTCATTAATCACCCAGTTACCCACTTCAACTTCTACACTAGTCCCTGCAATTACTGGCAGGAAGTCAAGCGGAAATACCATGCCTTTTTCTGGGTGTTGCCAACGAATAAGTGCTTCTACGCCAAATAACTCGCCCGTTTTCATATTCACTTTTGGTTGATAGTGCAAACAAAAGTCCTTATTCAGTATCGCGTCTTCAATTGCATGTATATCGGAAAGCTGTTGAATATTTTGCTGATCTTCAACGGCGTTGTATCTAGTAAACGTATTGCGACCCGCCAATTTAGCTTGATACATAGCGTGATCAGCATGACGAACTAAGGTATCAAAATCTTCATCATCTGATGGATAAAGGGTATATCCAATAGATGCACTGATATTAATCTCTTGTTCACCCATCATATAGGGCTCAGCCAACGCCTTAATGATTCTATCTAATAACTTTTCACATTCTAGAATACTCACGACATTACTCAGCAGCATGATGAACTCATCTCCGCCGTGACGAGAAACGGTATCTTCTTCCCTAATCGTCGTTGTGATTCGCTCAGCCACCTCGATAAGCAGAGCATCGCCTACTTCATGTCCATAGCTATCATTAATCGGCTTAAAATCATCCAAATCAAGGAAGCAAATAGCCATGGATGTATCCGAACGTTTACTGTGGGCGATGGCCTGATTAAAACGATCAGAAAGTAAAATACGATTGGGCAGCTGGGTCAGTAAATCGTAATGAGCCATCGTCTCTAGGACTTTTTGCTGTTCTTTACTGTCGGTAATATCCGTGTTGATCGAAATATACTGTTTTGGCTTCCCTGCTTCATCCAGCATGGGCACGATAGTAGAAGAAAGCCAATAATAAGATCCATCTTTCGCTTTATTGTGGATTTCACCATGCCACACATCTCCCTTAGAAATAGTGCGCCACAGTGCATGAAAGAAGGTATCAGGATGAAAATCTGATTTTAATAACCGGTGACTCTTACCCAGCAATTCATCATGTGAATATTGACTGATCTCACCAAACTTATCATTCACATAGACAATATTACCTTGCTCATCGGTGATGCTTACAATCGCATGTTCATCCAGTGCATTTTTCTGAAAACCAAGCTCTTCTACCTTTAAGGCCAGTTTTTCAGCTACCTTTTTTTCTTTTTCTTTTGATTCTCTAAGTTGCCCTTCTGTTTCAATTCGATACTGAATATCGTCTTCTAGTTGTTTGATTCTACGTTTCTCATCAATGCTATCTTCAACCACGAGGACAAATGCAATTTCGGATTGCTCGCCTTTTATCGCCGTCATCGACAGTGTGACCCAATAGCTAGTCCCATTTTTGCTATATTTTTTTAACTCGCATTGTTGATATCGTCCCATTAATACTCGGTACCACATTAACTTGATATCAAGCTCTTTGTTTGTTTTGCTGAACACATCAATAATATTATGATTCATCACTTCGTCGGAAGCGTAGCCCCCTAATTGCTCAGCGCGGAAATTGACGTAAATCACGTTCTGCTTCAAATCAACAATCGTGATGGCACTTTGACTTTGTTCTAAAGCCAGTGATAGACGTTCATTTTTAGCTTGAGATTCTTTTAATGCCAGTTGAGTAGCATAGCTTTGTATTGCCTTAGTTACCGCCTCTGGAAGTAATTCAATAAAAATAGAGTCCCCTCCTTTCCCTATATAATCAAATACACCCAGTTTTAATGCTTTTACCGCAATGTTTTCATCTCCCTCGCCCGTCAGCAGAATAATTGGAAAGGCAACATTCTGCTTAAGCAGTTGCTCGGCCAATTCAAGACCTGACATGCCCGGCATCTTATAGTCGGTCAACAATATATCAATCAATACATCTTGCTTATTGATTCTTTCCAATGCTTCTTCCGCTTGAATGCAATGTTCAATATTGACTGAAAAATCACAGTGTCGAAAAGCACGGCAAATTTGTTTAAAATCATGCTCATTATCTTCAACAACAAGCATATTGATTGTTTGTAGAGGCATATTATGGCGGGCATCAACGGTCATAGCGGTTGTTCTGCTATTTGCCAGAATTCATAAATGGTATTAATGGCCGTAGAAAAAGCCTCAAAATGTAACGGTTTAGTTACATAGGCATTAACATTAAGATCATAACTTTCCATCAGATCTTCATCTCGTTTAGAGGTGGTTAATACCACGACAGGAAGGCATTTTATTACCGGATCGTTACGTATTTCTCGCAACACTTCGAGGCCATTAACTTTTGGCATATTAATGTCCAATAATAGAACACCAGGAAAAGGGGCTTCCGCAGGGGGAGAATACACTCCTCGCTGATGTAAATAATCAAGGCACTCTGCACCGTCGCTAACTATAATTAGATCATTTGGAATATTGTGCATTTTCCATGCTCTCTGTACAGTCATTACATCATGTTTACTATCTTCAGCCAGAAGAATGGGCAGTACATTACTCATGATTTAATCTCCTCTATTGGGAAAGCAACGGCAAAGGTCGACCCTTTGTTTAAGCTTGAATTTAGAGCAATTGTCCAATTAAGGTGAATAACCGCCTTATGAACAATGGCAAGCCCTATCCCCGTTCCTTCATATTCCTCTTTGGTATGTAACCTTTGAAATAGTTGGAAAATGCGGTCATGGTATTTTTCCTCTATTCCAATGCCATTATCAGCAATCGAAACTATGTAGTTATCACCCGCCTCACAACCACTAATTTTTATAATTTTTTTCTCTGCTTTATTGTAAAGAAATGCATTGGTAAGCAGATTTTGGAAAACTTGGGTCAAAATAGTAGGAGACACCGCTATTGTGGGCATGTTTTCTGTTATCTCAATCTCTACTTGAGCCTCGACTAAAATCTTTTTAGTCAAGTTACGGAGAAACTCAGTTAGATCAATGGATTCAACATCGACAGCACGCCTGCCTACTCTAGATAATTCCAGTAAATCCTCTATCAGTATTTCTGCCTCTTGCACAGCATCTTGCATACCCGTGATATATTCTTGCTGCTCGGGTTCTAACTTCTCATCTAGATCTTCAGATAACCACTCACAATAGCTATGTATAGCCCTTAAGGGTGCTTTTAAATCGTGCGACACGACAAAGGTGAACTGTGAAAGCTCTGCGTTTGACTCTTCCAATTCACCAGTCTTTTTCTTAAGTAACAAATTGGTAGCGACTTGTAACTCTTCATCATTTTTTCGTTGGGTGATATCAAGCCACAGCCCTAACATTTCGCTAGGGTTCCCTTGATCATCATAGGAAACTTTTAACTTATCTAGCACCCAAACATAACTGCCATCAGCACATAAAAAACGATATTCGTATGACAGACTTTTATCGGTATCAAATAACTCCGACATTTCAGCCAGCAATGCTTCTGTATCATCTGGGTGCAAATGATGAAGCCAGAAAGAAGGATCGGCTAAATATTCTTCCGGTGTGTACCCGGTTAAGGTTTCGATATTTTCACTTATAAACGTAGTTGGATATTGGCCGGAAGGAATACAACTGTAAATAACGACGGGACTGGCTCGAAGCAAATAAGTCAACCATTCATGACCTTGAACGTGATTGGATGCATTGGGTTGTCGACGATCACGATCAAAAGGTGTTGCCGCCAGTTCATCTATCGTAACAATATAAGATGTTTTTTCTTGCTGAGAGATTTCGTTAACATCATAGGTCAGACCAAAAATATCTCCACTTTTAGTCTTGGCTTGCTGTTCTATTTCTTTCGTGTTGATAAATCCCTGTTCAACTTTGTATTTTTCTTTATCAAAATCAGGGATAAATAGGCTGAGTGCTTGGCCACAAAACTCTTTATGTTCGTAACCAAATAATTGCGTGATGTGCCGGTCAACACCTTCGATATAGAATTCACTATCAAGAACGATAACGCCCATAGCCGGCTCCTTATTTAATAAGGCTTTTCTAACACAATAGGCTCATTTAGGGCAGAATTCAAGTTAGACAAGCCATTGAATTGGCAACAATAAGCCATTACTCCTCCGCGTTAAGACTGACGGTACTTCACTACTTAATCTTCTGAAAATGTTGTATTCTAGAACTTGCTAGATCCAAAAAGATTTAACCACTTTTCAGGAGATAGTTATGTCCATCAAATTACTTACTTCTTTGTTAGTTACTTTATATGCACTGAGTGTTTCCCCCACCATACTTGCTGATACCCATCGTGGCGTATCTGATGACCATATCAGCGATACTGGCAGTGAACATCGCAATGACGGTAAACACCATGGTCATGACAAAGACAAAGACAAAGACAAAAAGGATAAAACTAAGGACAAAAAAGTTAAAAAAGAGAATAAAAAGTAAATGTCTCTAAATTTAGCCAAGACTGTTACCTTAGACTATTGCATGTTTTTAAAATATTACCTCGCCTTTTTTAGCTTATTATTGTTCTCTGCCACGCTACAAGCTGAAGCGATCAAACCTTTTAGCAGTGATGGTTGCAGTGCCTTCCCCGATGGCACCTATAAGCAGAATACCCTGTGGCTAGCCTGTTGTACTGAACATGATCTCGCTTACTGGCAGGGTGGTAGTTATCAGGAAAGATTAACGGCAGACCAAAGCTTAAGAGCATGTGTCGAACAAGTCGGAGAACCCGAAATAGCAATCGTAATGCTGGCTGGTGTGAGAGTCGGCGGCACGCCTTTTCTCCCCACAAAATTCCGTTGGGGTTATGGTTGGTCATATCCTAAGTTCTACGGTGCTCTTACCAAAAAAGAATTAGAGCAAGTTCATCAGTCACTCTCGAATTGAACCCATTAAATTATCCTCAAACACATAGGGAAATCTCAAAAACTAATCATGTTAGACATCAGTTTAGAAATCGTTCGCACCGTCATCTTATTCTTCCTATTACTTTGGCTGTGGAAACAGGGAAAAGCACATATTTCTCAATCAAACCGTGGTTGGAATTTCCTATTATCAGGTTTTGCTT
>NVRG01000001.1 GCA_002400805.1 Gammaproteobacteria bacterium | reverse complement strand
ATTTTTGTTTGGTTATCCAGGTGGCTCGGTGCTTCATATTTATGATGCATTGTACCAACAGGATGATGTCAAACATATTTTGGTGCGACATGAGCAAGCGGCTACCCATGCTGCTGATGGTTATGCGCGCGCGACAGGTAAACCGGGTGTGGTCTTAGTCACCTCGGGTCCAGGTGCAACCAATGCGGTCACGGGTATTGCAACGGCTTATATGGATTCTATCCCTATGGTCGTTATCACTGGCCAAGTACCCTCTGCGGTTATTGGTAGTGATGCGTTTCAGGAAGTCGACGCGGTAGGCATTACTCGTCCCTGTGTAAAACATAACTTTTTGGTTAAAGATGTAACCAAGCTTGCTGAAACGATTAAAAAAGCATTTTATGTTGCGACTACAGGTCGCCCGGGTCCCGTTGTTATCGATGTGCCTAAAGATATGACGGATCCCAATATTAAGATTCCTTATCACTACCCTGATAAAATCACGATGCGTTCGTATCAGCCAACGGTAAAAGGTCATTCTGGTCAGATCAAACGTGCGGTAGAGATGTTGTTATCGGCTAACAAACCGATGATTTATTCGGGTGGTGGTGTGATATTAGGCAATGCCTCAGAAGAGTTACGTACCTTTGTCCATAAACTGGGCTATCCAATTACCAGTACCTTGATGGGCTTGGGTGCTTTTCCTGCCAGTGATCAGCAATTCCTTGGCATGTTAGGCATGCATGGAACCTATGAAGCTAATATGGCCATGCATGATTGTGATGTCTTGATCGCAGTCGGTTCTCGTTTTGATGATCGGGTAACGGGTAAGCTTGCTGAGTTTTGTCCGGATGCMAARATCATCCATATTGATATTGATCCATCCTCAATTTCGAAGAATATCATTGTGGATRTTCCAATTGTGGGTGAWGTAGGCGCTGTCCTTCAAGAAATGAATCAGATTCTTGAWKCGGGTGCTAAGCAACCACAGAAGAAKCCAGTGGAAGAKTGGTGGTCRACKATCAATGGCTGGCGMGCACAGAAGTGCATGWCCTATGATCACAAWAGTGACAAGATTAAACCACAGGCTGCGGTAGAGTTATTACATGAAATTACTGGCGGTAATGCGTATGTGACGTCGGATGTAGGCCAACATCAAATGTGGGCCGCACAATATTATGGTTTTGATAAGCCCAATCGCTGGATCAATTCGGGTGGTCTTGGCACCATGGGCTTTGGTTTGCCAGCGGCGATGGGCGTGCAGTTAGCTTATCCTGATGAAACCGTTGTTTGCGTTACTGGTGAAGGCAGTATCCAAATGTGTATTCAGGAATTATCTACCTGTCTGCAATATGGTCTGCCCATTAAAATCATTGCGTTGAATAATCGTTATTTAGGCATGGTTCGCCAATGGCAGGAATTTTTCTACGATAATCGTTATTCACATTCGTATATGGAATCGTTGCCTGATTTTGTGAAATTAGCAGAAAGTTATGGTCATGTTGGCATGCGTATTGAGCGTCCAGAAGATCTTAAACCAATGATGGAAAAAGCATTTGCGATGAAAGATAGATTGGTATTTTTGGATATTGTGACTGACCAAACTGAAAACGTATACCCAATGATTGCTCAAGGTAAAGCACATAACGTAATGCATATGTCGCCTCATTGTGAATTACCTCAAGATCCACGGGAGCTATCATAATGCGTCATATCATCTCTATCTTGCTTGAAAATGAAGCGGGTGCCTTATCTCGTGTTGCTGGTTTGTTTTCTGCGCGTGGTTACAATATTGAATCATTAACGGTAGCAGCAACTGAAGATCCATCATTGTCACGAATGACGATAGTGACAACCGGTACTGATCGYATTATTGAACAAATTACYAAGCAATTAARYAARCTGATCGATGTRGTTAAATTGCTTGAGTTAACAGATGGCTCTTATATCGAACGTGAAATGATGTTGATTAAAGTCAAATCGGCAACGATGGCTCAACGCGAAGATGTTAAACGCCTTGCCGATATATTTGGTGGCGATATTATCGACGTAACATCCACTACATTTACCATTGAGTTGACCTGTTCTGGTGAAAAATTAGATTCGTTTATTGAGTCGCTGGCTGAACATAAGATTATAGAAACAGTGCGTTCTGGTGTATCTGGTATTGCACGCGGCGAAAAAAGTTTGCACGTTTAACGTGTTACAAAATTAGATTTTTGAAGTATTTAAGGAATTAAATCATGAGTTTGAATATTTATTACGATAAAGATTGTGATCTGTCTATTATTAAAGGCATGAAAGTTACAATCATTGGTTATGGCTCACAAGGTCATGCCCATGCTTGTAACCTGAAAGATTCAGGTGTGGATGTCACTGTTGCATTACGTGCAGGTTCATCTTCAATTGCAAAAGCTGAAGCAGCTGGTTTAAAAGTAACTGATACGCCAACAGCGGTTGCAAGTGCTGATTTGGTAATGGTTCTGACTCCAGATGAATTTCAATCACAGTTATATAAAGAAGAAATTGAACCTAACTTAAAACAGGGCGCTGTGTTAGCTTTTGCTCATGGTTTCGCTATCATTTACAACCAAGTTGTTCCTCGTAAAGATTTAGATGTAATCATGATTGCACCTAAGGCTCCTGGCCACACAGTACGTAGTGAGTTTGTTAAAGGTGGTGGTATTCCTGACTTAATCGCGATTCAGCAAGATGCGTCAGGTAAAGCGAAAGAAATCGCTTTATCGTATGCTGCTGGTGTTGGTGGTGGCCGTACAGGTATCATCGAAACAACATTCCGTGATGAAACAGAAACGGATTTGTTTGGTGAGCAAGCTGTTTTATGTGGTGGTGCGGTTGAATTGGTTAAAGCAGGTTTCGAAACATTAACTGAAGCGGGTTACGCTCCAGAAATGGCTTACTTCGAATGTTTACATGAATTGAAATTAATCGTAGATCTTATGTATGAAGGCGGTATCGCTAACATGAACTACTCAATTTCAAATAATGCTGAATACGGTGAGTATGTTACTGGTCCTAAAATCATTAACGAAGAAAGTCGCTGGGCGATGCGTGAATGTTTGAAAAACATCCAAGAAGGTAAATACGCAAAACAATTTATCTTGGAAGGCCAATCTGGTTACCCAGAAATGACCTCTATGCGTCATATCAATGCAGAGCATCCGATTGAGATAACGGGTGCTAAATTGCGTAAAATGATGCCTTGGATTGAAAAGATTGTTGATAAGTCTAAAAACTAATTAATAATAGAACTCAAAACAAGCGGGGGCGGATGTGAAAACATCTGTCCCCGTTTTTGTTTCTGCTATGATAATTTGCATATTTATAGGCTAATGGAATTTAATGATGGATAGTGAAAAACACAAAAGTCGAGGCATATACTTATTGCCCAACTTATTTACTACGGCGGGTTTGTTTGCTGGTTTTTATGCCATTGTTTCCGCTATTCGTGGTGATTTTGAATCGGCGGCTATCGCCATTTTTGTGGCAATGGTGATGGATGGTTTGGATGGTCGTATTGCACGTATGACGAATACGCAAAGTGCCTTTGGTGCTGAGTACGATAGTTTGGCAGATATGGTGTCGTTTGGTTTAGCGCCAGCATTAGTGGTTTTTCAATGGTCATTATTGGATATGGGCAAGTTTGGCTGGATGGTTGCCTTTGTCTATACAGCCTGTGCCGCCTTACGCTTAGCACGCTTTAATACTCAAATTGGTATTGAAGATAAACGCTACTTTCAAGGGCTACCTAGTCCGGCTGCCGCGGCCTGTCTTGCCGGCTGGGTTTGGTTAGGCTCAACAAATAGCATTGATGCTTCAGTACTGACAGCTATTACCTTACCTCTGACCTTTGCCTGTGGCATCTTAATGGTGAGTACTGTGCGTTATCACAGTTTAAAAGAGCTGGACTTGCGCGGTAAAGTTCCATTTGTTGTCTTGCTGGTAATCGTATTGATTATCGCGTTAATTGCTAACGATCCGCCTATTGTTTTGTTCACTGCATTTTTTATCTATGCTTTATCTGGCCCCATTTTTACCTTGATAAAAATACGTCAACGGCGTTCAGAACGACAACAAGTTAAGTAAGAAACTTGGCAAGAATACAAATTCAGCCTAGAATTACCCGCTATGGACATGATTCGCACAAAATTAACATTAAAAACTGCTGGGTTTTCACAGCAGTGTTTTGTTGCGCCTATCTTTTGTTCATCACTCCTGCTACGACTGCCCTAGAGGCATACAGACTTAGCACAACTTAATCAGTTTAAGACTGATAAATCCCTATTTTATAAAATCTAGTCTGCGAATATGGAGCAGGAAAAATGAGTGAACATTTAATAATTTTTGATACAACCTTGAGAGATGGCGAACAGAGTCCTGGCGCATCAATGACCAAGGATGAAAAGGTACGCATTGCCAAATCGTTAGAACGTATGCATGTTGATGTGATCGAAGCGGGTTTTCCTATTGCCAGTGTTGGTGATTTTGAAGCTGTTCAAGCTGTAGCCAATGCGGTAAAAGACAGYCGAATTTGTGCTTTGGCTCGCGCCTTAGATAAAGATATTGATCGTGCTGGTGAAGCATTAAAAGATGCAAATGCCTCACGYATACATACYTTTATTGCMACMTCACCTATTCATATGAAGATGAAGCTTCGTATGGAACCTGAACAGGTGATAGAAAATGCCGTTAGAGCGGTAAAACGTGCACGTCAATATACGGATGATGTTGARYTCTCACCTGAAGATGCAGGTCGTAGTGAGACCGGATTTTTATGCCAAATTTTAGAGGCAGTYATTGATGCAGGTGCGACCACATTAAATATTCCTGATACGGTCGGTTATAATTTGCCGCACCAATTTGGTCATTTGATTCAAACCTTACGTGAACAAATCCCTAACGCGGATAAGGCCATTTTTTCAGTACATTGCCATAATGATTTAGGTTTGGCAGTAGCCAATTCTTTATCTGCTGTATTGAATGGTGCTCGTCAGGTTGAATGTACGATTAATGGTTTAGGCGAACGTGCWGGTAATGCTTCMTTAGAAGAAGTGGTGATGGCTGTGCGGACACGTCAGGATATGTTTAGTTGTGATACTAAATTGGATACCACACAAATTTTGACTGCATCTCGTTTGGTGTCTGGTATTACTGGATTTACTGTTCAACCTAATAAAGCCATCGTCGGTGCTAATGCATTTGCGCATGAATCGGGTATWCATCARGATGGWGTATTGAAAAGTCGCGAGACTTACGAAATCATGCGTGCTGAAGATGTCGGTTGGAATACTAATCGCATGGTCTTAGGTAAGCATTCTGGTCGTAATGCATTTCGCACACGTTTAGCTGAATTAAACATTGAATTTGACTCGGAAACTGAATTAAATTCTGCTTTTACTCGTTTTAAAGAGTTGGCAGATAAGAAGCATGAAATTTTTGATGAAGACTTGCAAGCATTAGTGAATGATACAACCTCAATGGATAATGAGCGTGTACGGTTGATTTCTTTGAAGGTATGCAGTGAAACGGGTGAAACGCCGGTGGCGACTATTACCTTAGCGGTCGATGATGAAGAAACTCAAGTTCAAATGAGTGGCAGTGGACCCGTAGATGCCGCTTATAAGGCAATTGAAAGCATTGTTAAAAGTAATACTGAACTTGAGTTATATTCAGTGAATAACATCACTAGTGGTACTGATTCTCAAGGTGAAGTAAACGTTCGCCTTGAAAAGGGTGGCCGAATTGTCAGTGGTCAAGGTGCTGATACCGACATTGTGATTGCATCTGCAAAAGCATATATCAATGCACTCAATAAGATTTTAGTACCTATTGCTCGCAAGCACCCGCAAGTTTAATGCAATTAGAACCCAGACAGTTATCCACGCTTGACGAGATGGGGATTCCTGTCTGGGAATTGCGGAATACTGCGAGCAATTTTCCTACAGTAGAACCTGTCGTGCTTAATGAGCAACAATTACAAGCTGATTGGCTGATTGTTCATGGCAATGAAAATCACACACAAGCAAAACAGCAATTATTAAGCGCTATTATGAAAGCGATAGGCGTAGAAATAAGTGAAGTTGCAGTGATTAACCAACAACAGTTGCCATCCTTAAGTACACAAAGCTTAGCGAATAAAATGGTTTTGGTGTTTGGAAAACAATTCTTGTCGGTATTGCTCCCTGAACATACAAGCGCTGATGACTCTTCTGCCGAGGTTCATAGCTTGAATGATTCTGGACTGAATATGATTGTAACTCATGATTTCTCTGATCTGCTTCAGCGGCCTGAAAAGAAACGTGATGTTTGGCAAGCCTTGAAGCTAGCGCAACGGATAGTTAAGCAGCCCAACTAAATGTCGATGATACCCAAGTTGATGCAACCGCAAGATCTTGCTGAAGTCGTTGCTATTGAGCAAGCGGCTAATCAGTTTCCCTGGAACCTAAAGAATTTTCAGGACTCGTTGAAGGCCAAACATCAAGCTTGGGTTTTTCGTGGAACACAAAATGAAATTCAAGGCTATGTAATTACCCAATCAGTTGTCGATGAACTTCATATATTGAATATTTGTGTTAGACCAGAAATACAAGGTCAGGGCTTAGGTCGGGCTATTTTAAATCATGTTGTTAACTTTGCTGAAACGAACTCTGCTGCAGTTATCTTGCTGGAAGTAAGAAGCACTAATCATCGTGCTCAGCAATTATATTTGCAATCGGGATTTAATGAGATGTCTGTGCGAGAAGGGTATTACCCGGCTGAAAATGGGCGTGAAGACGCGGTATTGATGGCGAAGGACTTATCTATGCTCGCATTTTTTTCTGATAGTTAACGCTTTTATAGCGAATGTGGTGCTAGTTAATTTTATAGATATTGATTTCTAAGTGTTTTGCTTACCAAGCAATAACATTATAGAATGTAGTGTTTAGTATATGGCAGTTTTGAAGAAAACTGCCTTTTTTTATTTTTAGTCGGGTTTTTGGACCCGAATTTAGCGCTTTGCCATTTATTTACTAAATGGGGCTTAGGAGTTACAACCATGACGAACACAGTCATGCCAACATACGGACGTCTTGATATTGCCTTTACTGAGGGTAAAGGTGTGTGGTTAACAGACACGAATGGGGAGCAATACCTTGATGCTTTAGCGGGTATAGCTGTATGTAATTTAGGCCATGCTCATCCTGCAATAACAGCGGCAATTACCGATCAGGCCGCTAAATTAATCCATACCTCTAATATCTATAACATTCCGTTACAGCAGGAATTAGCTGACAAACTGACTCAAGTGTCGGGCATGGATCAAGTGTTTTTTTGCAATTCTGGTGCGGAAGCGAATGAAGCTGCCATCAAAATTGCACGCAAGTATGGCCATAGCAAAGGCATAGATAAACCCGTTATTATCGTTATGGATGGGAGTTTCCATGGCAGAACAATGGCAACCTTATCAGCAACGGGCAACCCTAAAGTACACGAGGGATTTGAGCCCTTAGTATCAGGTTTTGTTCGTGTGCCATATAACGACATTGACGCATTGAGAATGGCGGTAGGACACTGGCCTGAAGCTGTGGCCGTGATGTTGGAACCTATACAAGGTGAAGGTGGCGTAAAAGTCCCCGATGCTGATTATTTAGCTGAAGTTAGAGCCATATGCACACATCGTAAACTATTAATGATGGTTGATGAAGTTCAAACTGGAATTGGTCGTACTGGCGAGTGGTTTGCTTTTCAACATAACGAAGATTTATTGCCTGACGTTATGATGTTGGCTAAAGGTTTAGGCAATGGCATGCCGATTGGTGCTTGTCTGGTTGCCGGTGCTGCGGTTGACATATTGCAACCTGGCAATCATGGTTCTACTTTTGGCGGTAACCCATTAGCTTGTCGTGTTGCGCTGGCAGTATTAGAAACCATAGAAGCCCATGCGCTACTTGGCCATGTTAATCAGCTAAATGAGCAGATTGTTACTGGGTTTAAACAAAAACTAACTGATATTGAAGGTGTTAAAGATGTCAGGTCGGCGGGTTTTATGTTTGCAATTGAATTAACAAAGCCGTGTACAGAGTTGGTGAAAAAAGCGTTAGATAAACGAATTTTAATTAATGTAACAGCAGACAATGTCATTCGTTTATTGCCACCACTAGTGTTGAATGMAAATGAAGCTAATGARATGGTAGAACGGGTAGCTGATCTGGTGATCGACTTTCTTGCCAGCCAAACAACGAAGAGTGYYGCCTAAGATGAGACATTTTTTAACGTTAAAAGACTTAACTTCAGCTGAGTTACATGRYYTAGTGGCGCGTGCAATCGAACTTAAACGYATGCACAAAGCAGGYGAAATMTAYCARCCRCTGAAAAATAAAGTSTTAGGTATGATCTTTGAAAAATCATCCACGCGGACACGAGTTTCATTTGAATCAGCAATGATYCARTTTGGTGGTGGTTCAATATTTTTATCACCTACYGATACTCAACTTGGKCGAGGTGAACCAATAGAAGATTCTGCCCGKGTCATTTCTAGCATGGTTGATGCKGTSATGATTCGCACCTATGAACATTCTAAAGTTGAAACATTYGCAGAATATTCGWCKGTACCYGTTATTAATGCCTTAACCGATGATTTTCATCCCTGTCAGCTATTGGCKGATATGCAAACCTATGTTGAACATCGCGGTTCAATCAARGGMAAAACAGTGACYTGGGTGGGCGATGGCAACAATATGTGTCACTCGTATATTAATGCTGCCGAACAGTTTGGCTTTAATTTAAATATTGCGACACCTGCAGGCTATGAACCTAATCAAACCATCGTCAGTAATGCAAAAGCAGAGATCAGTTTATTTACTGACACAGCGACTGCCGTTACAGGCGTTGATCTTGTGGTAACTGATGTTTGGGCGAGCATGGGCCAGGAAGAAGAGCAGCGGAAACGCGAACTAGCCTTTGCTGATTTCCAAGTAAATCAAGCGGTGATGGCTTTGGCTAACGATGATGCGTTATTTATGCATTGCCTTCCCGCGCATAGAGATGAAGAAGTGACGGCCGAGGTTATCGATGGCAAGCAAAGTGTCGTTTGGGATGAAGCTGAAAACCGTCTTCATGCTCAAAAAGCATTATTAGAATTCTTATTTAAGAATTAATTTTCTAGTTGTGCATTAAGTTGTTGTAGTCGTTCAACTGTTCCTATATCTGACCATTGGCCTTGATAGAGTTGGCCACTTATCTGCTGTTGTTCTATAGCCTGTAATAGAACTGGTTTAAGTGCTAAACGTTGCACTTGAAAACCTGAAAATAGCTTAGGGTGATAGATAGCAATGCCACTATAGGTATAACGTTGTTGTTCAGTCTGGTTAATTCTGCCTAAGTTCAGAGAAAAATCTCCTTGTAAATTATGTTCAGGATTATTAACCAAGACTAGGTGAGCTAAGGTATCAGGTGACAGACTGAAATTTGTTAATTGCTCAAAAGGAAAGTCAGTCCATATATCGCCATTGACGATTAAAAATGGTTCATCGCCTAATAAGGCTAAAGCGTTAATAATGCCTCCCGCCGTTTCCAAGCCACCTTGTTGTTCTGGTGAATAGCTGATCTGTGCACCGAATTGGCTGCCATCACCTAATATTGTTGGAAATTGCTCACTTAAATGAGCCGTATTGATCACTAGTTCAGTAAAACCAGCTTTTACCAGAGATTGAATTAAATATTCAATAAGTCGGTATTTTCCCGCCTTTAATAATGGCTTGGGGGTGTGATCGGTCAGTGGGCGAAGACGCTCACCTCGACCAGCCGATAAAATCATTGCTTTCATGATACGGCCGTAATTGGTGGGTGTTGCTTGAGGAAGTCAGATAATTCTTCAAATTCTGGATACTTGGCACTGATTTTCTGCACATAATGTAAGGTCAACGGCAAATCATTTAGGTAATTAGCTTTATTGTCCCGATAATTTAATCTAGAAAAAATGCCTAAGACTTTGAGGTGCCGCTGTAAGCCCATTAAGTCAAACCATTGAGTAAACTGTTTTATAGATATATCTGTAAGTAAATCTAAGCGTTGGGCCTTGTTAAAGTAATACTGTATCCAATGATCAATCGTGGTTTGTGGCCATGAAATGTAACAATCTCTTAATAGCGAAACCAGATCATAGGTTATCGGGCCGACAACCGCATCTTGAAAATCAATAATGCCCGGTGAGTTGTCAGCGGTATGCATTAAATTTCGAGAATGAAAATCTCGATGAACAATCACTTGAGGTTGCTCGAGTGCATTATTAATCAGTAGCTCAAAGGTGTTGGGTAGAAAATCTGGGATCGCAGCGTGTAGATGTTTGCTTAAATACCAGTCTGGGAACAACATTAATTCCCGTTGAAGCAAACTTCGGTCGTAGGCGGGTAGATTAATATCATTGTCGATCGGGCACTGCTGTATCTTCAATAGACTATCAATAGCAGATTGATACAGAGTTTCTGCTGATGATTCATTTAGCTCATCTAGGTAAGCTTTATGGCCAAAATCGGATAATAACAAAAAGCCTGATTCATGATTAACCGCATCAATTTTGGGTACGTGAATGTCGTGATGATATAAAAACCTAGCAATAGTGATAAAAGGTTTGATATCTTCATGTGTGGGTGGTGCATCCATAACAATCCACGTTTTATCTTCAATGCCAACTCGAAAATAGCGCCTAAAACTTGCATCACTTGATGCCGAGTTAATGGTGAAATCAGTGGTGCCGATGACGGTTGGTAACCACTCATTTATTAATTCAAGACGATGGTCGATATGCATGTTTATCTCATATAAATAACATTAAATACGTCTAGTAACATTTTAATATATATAAGTATTATTTTATTTTTAATGCTGACATTAAACTTATTACTGCGTTGTATCGCCCAGCAAGTGTATAGTAATGTCACTTTCTGGGGATATTATTTAATTTGTGTATGTCCTAGTTTGACTAAATTTTTTAAATAGTGAGTGGAGTAGTGATGAATAAAGTAGTTTTGTTAATGGCGGGTGTTGCTCTTTCTAGTTCTGTTATGGCAGAAAGCAATCTAACGACACCGGCTGACATGTCAGAAGCAGGACAAACAGAAATGTATAGTGCGCTTATGGGTTATAACAAATGCATGATGCAAAATAGACTGGAATATCACCAACAAGGTATTAAAGTTGCTAATGTTGCTGATAAGACGTTACAAGCCTGTGAACCACATCTGGATACCTTGGCTGAAGTACTGGCCGCAAATAACGTTAACGAAGGTCTGAGCAAAAATATGGTTAATACCATGCGCTCACGTGCAGCTCGAAGACTAATGGCAGCTGTCATGCAATCAGTGGCCGGTCAAGCAGCCGCTGCAGCGAATGCTAGGCCAACTGCGGAATAGTTTGTTTACTGCTGCGGCTGTAAGACATCAATGCCTTCGGCCGCAAGTAGTTGAATTAATTTGATAAGTGGCAAACCAATYAAGCTATTGGGATCMTCACCACTGAGTTTGGAAAACAAACTAATTCCGAAACCTTCTGACTTAAAGCTGCCCGCACATTGATAGGGTTGTTCTTTGTGCAGATAAAACTCAATTTGCGCTAGAGATAAATTGTTAAAACAGACTTCAAATGGTTCTACAAGAGAATGCATTTGCTGAGTCTGGCTGTTAAATAGGGCTAAGCCGGTTAAAAATCGAACTGTTTTGCCTGACGAAGCGGTGAGTTGTTTGACTGCATTTTCATGGTCACCAGGCTTACCTAAAATCTGGCCATCAACAACGGCCACCTGATCTGAGCCTATTATCAACGCATTACTGTATTGAACCGCAATGGCCCGTGCTTTTTGTTCAGCTAAACGTTTGACCAATTGTTCCGGTGTTTCACCCTGATTTGAGCTTTCATCAATATCGGGGGAGGCGGTAATAAAAGGCAAGCCAAGTTTTGCTAATAGTTCGGCGCGAAAAGGGGAGCTAGACCCCAAGATAAGTTGTTGCATGTACATATACCCAAGTTACCTGAAAATGCTTGATTCAGAGTTCAGCTAGCATGCTAGGGCAAGGCGCAACGCGCAGCAAATGGCTGGCCCCTTTGCAAACGTTGTAACGCGGCACTGGCTTGCTAGATTAACTCCCGAAGGGCATGACGATAAGCACACATCTTCTTCGTTATAAACCCTTGAACTAGCGCAACTAGTCCTGCGGCTTTATGCCTTGAATCTGCGCACTTCTCGTCTTGCTGAACCATGCACTTTCAGATAATTTGGGTATAACCTTTAGGTAATAACAGTAGGTTTATTGCGACTTGTGCGATGAGTAATCTCTGCCAGTTCATCGGCAAGTAAAATAAGCTCAGATAAAGCAACTTGAGTATCTAACTGATGTTTATCACTATCAGCTTCGTATCTTTCGATATACACCCTTAAGGTTGCACCATCAGTACCTGTGCCTGATAAACGGAATATTATACGTGCACCGTCTTCAAATCCGATACGKAGCCCYTGATTRKTYGAAATACTTTKATCGATAGGATCCAMGTAGCTAAAGTTATCAGCATAACTRACTTYRCGATTAGCAARGTGTTTRCCKATGAGGCTAGGYAACTTCTKTTCYARGTCAGYCATTAAKGTTTTAGCCGTTTCAGCAGAAATGCCCTCATAATCATGACGRGTATAATARTTKCGGCCAAACTTTTGCCAATGTTGTTGCACAATATYMGCRACMGATTGSYGTCGWTCAGCCAAAATATTYAACCAGAAAAGTACCGCCCACAAACCATCTTTTTCRCGAATATGGTTKGAGCCAGTGCCAAAGCTCTCTTCACCGCAYAAGGTGGCACGGTTTGCATCCAGTAAATTACCAAAAAAYTTCCAGCCWGTYGGTGTTTCATGACTTTCTATACCTAAGTGTTGTGCAACACGATCAGGGGCTTGACTGGTTGGCATCGACCGAGCTATGCCAGATAAACCTTGTTTATACGCAGGAATCAATGTCGCATTGGCTGCCAAAATAGCCAAGCTATCTGAGGGCGTGACAAAAAAATTGGCACCAAGGATCATATTGCGATCACCATCACCATCGGATGCTGCGCCTAATGTAGGCGCATGATCGGAAAACATTTCTTCCACTAGTTCTTTGGCATAGGTCAAGTTGGGGTCGGGATGGCCTTTGCCAAAGTCAGTTAATGGTGTGCCATTAATCACTGTTCCTGCGGGAGCACCGAGCTGATGTTCCAAAATCTCTTTAGCATACGGGCCTGTTATAGCATGCATCGCATCAAACCGAATGCTGAAATCATTGTTTTTAAACAAGCGTTTAATGGCTTCAAAATTGAATAGTTCAGCCATTAACTCCGCATAATCTTCGACGGGATCGATGATGTCAATATCCATCTCAGCGAGTTTTTGCGTGCCGATCTTGGCTAAGGAAATATCCGCGATATCGAGGGTTTTATAATYGGTAATTTTTTGACTATAAGCAAAGATTGCATCAGTAATRTTTTCTGGGGCYGGGCCGCCGTTGCTAACGTTATATTTGATGCCAAAGTCACCMTCYGGACCWGCTGGGTTATGGCTTGCGGATAAAATAATGCCACCAAAGGCGTTRTGTTTTCTAATRACACAGGATGCAGCAGGYGTGGATAACAGACCATTTTGSCCAACAATAGCTTGTCTGACGCCATTTGCTGCYGCCATTTTCAAGATGRTTTGGATCGCATGATCATTAAAATATCGCCCATCACCACCAATGACTAATGTTTTGTCTTTTATTTCAGCTAAGGCATTAAATGTAGATTGAACGAAGTTTTCCAAATAATGTGGTTGTTGAAAAACAGTGACTTTTTTCCTTAAACCAGAGGTTCCTGGACGTTGATCAGTAAATGGTGTTGTGTTTACGGAAATGACGGTCATAAGCTCAGCCTGTAAATTTCTATATAGGAAGAAACTATAATAGTTGCTACTATTTGGTTTCGTTTTTAACAAATATACCTATGTCATGACCAGTGCTCAACAAATAGATAAAGCGCGTTTAATGCGATTAGCTACATATGCGTCAGTGGCAACAGCGTGTGTATTGATTATTGTCAAAGTTATTGCCTGGTTTATCACTGATTCGGTAAGTATATTGGCGACTTTAGTCGATTCTAGTCTTGATGTATTAGCTTCATTATTAAATATGGTCGCTGTTTACCATGCCTTGCAACCTGCTGATCGTGAGCATCGCTTCGGTCATGGTAAAGCGGAAGCGCTCGCGGGCTTGGGCCAGTCTATGTTTATCACTGGCTCAGCGGGCATATTACTGCTACAGGGTTTTGGCCGTTTGCTTCACCCACAAGATATCACTGCAGGTTTGGAAGTTGGGGTGGGGGTAATGTTATTTTCAATGGTAGCAACGATGGTGCTGATGACGTTTCAGCGCTACGTTATAAAACATACTGACTCTACAGCAATTAAAGCCGATGCTCTGCATTACAAAACAGATTTACTGGTTAATGCTAGTGTGATTGTTGCTTTATTTCTGACCTTCTATGGTTGGAGTCATTTTGATGCGCTGTTCGCCATCGCCATTGCACTATTCATTTTATATAGTGCTTGGCATATCATCAGAGAGTCGATTGATTTGTTAATGGATCATGAATTACCCGATGAAGACAAGCAGAAGATCCGAGCGGTGGTTATACAACACCCCAAAACGAAAGGCTTTCATGATTTAAGGACTCGCCGTTCCGGTACAACCGTATTTATTCAACTGCACCTGGAATTAGATTCATCATTATCATTATTCGATGCGCATGCGATAGCCGCGGATGTTGATCTACAGTTGGTGGCGCTATTTCCAGACGCTGAAGTCATTATTCATGAAGATCCGGTTGACGTGCGTTAATCAGTCAATGAGGTAGATTTGCTCACAACACGTAAGCAAATATCCGTATAATCTCGCACTTGATTATAAGTTAAGGTTGTATTGTTTTGTTTCAGGATTTCCCTATTGAACTTGTTTTGGTTCTATTCATTTTTCTATCAGCTTTGCTTGGCTTCTGGTGGAAAAAAAGACAGCTCTCGTCTGCGGTACAGATGGAGAGGATTCTACATTCTTTAAAGCGTGATGAAGTTAAGGAAATTATTATTCCTGATGGCATTGGTGGCCTGTTAGAAATTGAGCATTTGATCTTATTGGAACAAGGTCTGTTAATACTAGAAACCTATCCAATTTCAGGTAATTTATTTGGTGCAGAACAAATTGACAATTGGACTCAAATCATAAATGGTCGAAGTTTTAAATTTACCAATCCATTACACCGGATCCGTACTGCTCGCCAAGCATTAAAATTATTAGCACCAAATGTCCCTATTTTCTGTAGAGTAGTATTCAATGCTGATTCTCACTTTCCAAAAGGTAAACCAGAGGAAGCATCCACTTTAGCAACGCTAGCTGAAGATATGAAAATGGTAATGGAATCACCGTTAATTGTTGATAAAGCTGACRWTGCTTGGCARCGMTGTATGCGGATAGCGCGAAAAAATGGCCAATCACTAGTGCGAGATGGAGATAGTTAGTMATGAAAAAAAAGCCTCTTGTTGTTGCKATTTCYTCRCGGGCATTATTTGATCTGGATGAAAGCCATCRAATWTATGARCAACAAGGTACASAGGCTTAYTGTGATTATCAGATAGAAAATGAARATGTACCRCTACAACCAGGTACGGCCTATACCTTGGTTCGAAAATTACTGGCTTTAAATAACAGAGACGCGTCAAATCCAAGCGTAGAAATTATTTTGTTGTCACGCAATAGTGCGGATACCGGTTTAAGAGTTTTCAACTCTATTCAACATCACAATTTAGATATAACGCGTGCAGTATTTACCTCTGGTGATAGTCCTTATCGCTATGTTGCCCCCTTTGGTGCCAATCTATTCTTATCTACAAGTCCTGAAGATGTTCGCATGGCATTAGACGCAGGAATAGCCGCTGCCACCATCTTACCCTCGGTTGTCGGCAAAAACAGTAAAACAGAACAATTACGCATTGCCTTTGATGGGGATGCAGTTTTATTTTCAGATGAATCTGAACGCATATATAAAGAACATGGTCTCAAAACATTCACTGAAGTCGAACAGAAAACGGCTAAAGAGCCATTATCGGATGGTCCATTTAAGGATTTTTTAGTTACCCTAAATCATTTGCAGACAGAATATAATGATAAAGAGTCCCCCATCCGTACCGCATTAGTTACTGCTCGATCGGCGCCGGCACATGAACGAGTGATTCTTACGCTTCGAGCATGGGGAATACGGATTGATGAAGCTATCTTTCTTGGCGGCATGGAGAAAGGTCCATTTTTGGAATCATTCGGCGCGGATATATTTTTTGATGATCAACAGGGGCATTGTGATTCAGCCAGAGAACATGTAGCTACGGGTCATGTGCCTCATGGCATTGCAAATGAACCCCCCTAAAAGGATGTTAGTTTGGCGAGCAAAGCAAATAAAGAACTAGAGTCATGGATAAAACACCTCAGTGGTGAGGATATGCCTGTGTTCTCAGGCACGGTGGCCGATGTTACGGAATCGGTCAATAGTGAAGATAGTTCAGCGAGCGAAGTCGCGCAAACTATTCTAAGAGATGCGTCGTTAACCAGTCGCTTATTAAAAGTGGCTAACTCATTTAACTACAATCCTGGTGGGAAAAAAATCAGTACGGTGTCAAGAGCGGTAATGGTTTTAGGTTTTGAACAGGTCGGCGCATTAACCTTAACATTAGCCCTCGTAGATTCATTATCGGAAGGCGTACAACGCCATAAGTTAACTGAGGAGATGGCCCAATCTTTTCATGCGGCCATCCAAGCACAACAATTGGCAAAAAAAATGGGTTGTAAATCTCCAGAAGATATATTTGTTGCAACACTACTCTCTCGTTTAGGAAACATGGCTTTTTGGGCCTTTTCTGGTCAAAAGGGTACGGAAGTACTTAATTTAATCCAGTCTGAAAATTTGACAGAGCAGGAAGCAGAATTACAAGTACTTGGCTTTCGATTACGTGACTTAACCGTAGGTTTAAGTAAATCGTGGTCCTTAGGCGAATTACTGGATGATTTTTTAAGTGACCATCATGGTAACGATGAACGGCATAATATAATTTCAATTGGTCAAGAATTAGCCGAAGCAGCAAAGAACGGCTGGGACAGTGAGCAAGTAGCAATCATATTTGAGCAGGCAGCAAAAAAATTGGGTCTGTCAGTAGATGAAGTTGAGGAACTTGCTCATCAAAATGCAAAACATGCCAAAGAAATAACACGCATCTATGGTGTTACAGATGCGAGCAAGCGAATCCCACAACCAAATATTGACATGGGGCTAATAGAGGAGGATGTAGATGAAGCTAAGTCTGACAGCACGGATGAACCCCGTTTAACTATAACTGAAGATACCTCCACTGCTGTTACGAGTAAATACCCAGAACCCGATAGCAACGTGCAATTAACGATTATGCAAGAAATAACGTCTGCAATAGAAGAAAAACCAAGTATTAATATTATTCTTGAGATGGTGTTAGAGGGATTGCATCGCGGTGTAGGCATGGATCGAGCTTTATTTGCAATTCTATCACCGGATCGTAGAACCTTAACGTGCAAATATGCGATTGGCGAAGACAATGAGCGTTTATGTAAAGAACTCAGAATCAATCTATCCAATACTAATAATATCTTTCATCAGGTTATTGACAGCAAAAAGGCGATGCATGTGCCCTCAGATCCTAAAAAACTGACGGGTACTTTGTCACGAGACACACTGACATTGTTAGGACCGCCTGCCTATTTAGTCATGCCCGTTATCGTCAGAAGTAAGGTGATCGGCATATTTATGGCCGATAGAAATGCCAGTGGACGTGACATTGAAGAGAAAGATTTCATTGCATTTCAACAGTTTTGCCAACAAGCCAATATGGGTTTAACCTTTTTAGCAATGTAAGGCTGGTTTTCTCGAAAAGACCTGTTTATAATAGCCGACTTCTTTGGATACATAGTTATCTGAGCAACGAACTTTGCGAGAGTGGCGGAATTGGTAGACGCGCTAGATTTAGGTTCTAGTGGGGTAACCTGTGAGAGTTCGAGTCTCTCCTCTCGTACCATATTGAAGTATGGTGACTATATAAATAGTCACCATGACTTTAACATTCATGTTTGAGGTAAAGAATGCAAGTTACTGTAGAAAAAGTTAGCGAGCTCAGCCGCCGTATGACGGTGACAGTTGAAGATGCCAATATTGAGCAAGCAGTACAGGACAGGTTAAAAGCCATGCAGCCGACAGTGAAAATGGCTGGTTTCCGTACTGGTAAAGTACCACTGAAAATGGTGGCGCGTAATCATGGTTCAACTGCACGCGGTGAAGTTGTTGACCGTATTGTTCAAGACAGTATGCGTGACGCTTTCAGTCAGGAAGAAGTCAATCCTGCTGGATCTCCTCATATCGAAACAATGAAAGAAGAAGGCAGTAATCTTGTCTACACAATGAATTATGAAGTTTTTCCCGATGTTAAGGAAATTAAACTTGATAATATCAGTATCGAAAAAACATTAGCTGAAGTTAAAGACGAAGACGTAGATACCATGTTGGAAACGCTGCGTGAACAACGCATGACATGGGAGCCGTTAAAACGCGCAGCTAAAGAAGAAGATGGCATAACCATTGATTTTGTCGGCAGTATTGATGGCGCAGAATTTGATGGTGGCAAAGGTAACGATGTTTTAGTCGTAATTGGTAATGGCAGCATGTTACCTGAATTTGAACAGCAGTTGATTGGCAAGAAAGCTGGCCAAGAAGCAACTATTACGATGACCTTTCCTGAAGATTATCGTGCTGAACATCTTCAAGGTAAAGAAGCTAGTTTTGAGATTGTAGTTAAATCTGTCGCTAAAAAGAAACTGCCTAAATTAGATAAGGCCTTTGCAGAGTTATGTGGTGTTGACGGTGGTATGGCCGCACTTAAAAAAGAAGTAAGCGGCAATATGCAGCGAGAACTGACTACTGCATTAAATACTCAGAACAAACGCAAAGTAATGGATAGCTTAACGGACAATAATGAGCTGACATTACCAGAAGCACCGGTAGAGCGTGAAGCGCTCTATTTAATGGAACAAGCTAAAAATAATCTTCGTAACCAAGGTGTTAATGTTGATGGTATTCCATTTGATGTTAATAACTTCAAAGATTCTGCTAAGCGACGTGTATCGTTAAGTTTATTGATTGGTAAAATCATTAATGATAATGAAATCAAGCCAGATGAAGATCGTATTAAGGCAGCGATTGATACCATCGCGACTAGCTATGACGATCCAGAAGATGTCGTGAAGTTCTATATGAACGATCAAGAAAAACTATCAGAAATTCAAATGATGGTAGTTGAAGAACAGGTTGTTGAATGGATCTATGAGCATGTTAAAGTAGAAGAAAGCACATCGACATTCTCAGATGTAATGAATGCTAACACTGCAGCGTAACTCTTTACACTGATGCGGAATTGTAGCCCGTGCTCATTTATTTGGGCCCGGGCTATTTTTTTATTATGATGAATAAAATGAGATCACTATGACAAATCAATTCAATGCTAATGACGTTACTACTATTAGTAACGCCTTAGTGCCAATGGTCGTTGAGCAAACACCACGTGGTGAGCGTTCTTATGATATCTATTCGCGTTTATTAAAAGAGCGTGTGATCTTTTTGGTTGGCCCAGTTGAAGATAATATGGCTAATCTAGTTGTTGCTCAGCTACTGTTCTTAGAGTCTGAAAATCCAGATAAAGATATACATTTGTATATCAACTCGCCTGGAGGTTCTGTTACGGCAGGTTTATCTATCTACGATACCATGCAATTTATCAAGCCTGATGTGAGCACATTGTGTATTGGTCAAGCGGCCAGTATGGGAGCGGTATTGTTAGCTGGCGGGGCCGCAGACAAGCGCCATTGCTTACCGAATTCGAGAATAATGGTGCATCAACCTTTAGGTGGTTTCCAAGGCCAAGCATCTGATATTGAGATTCATGCACGCGAGATCTTATCGATACGTGACCGTTTAAATGCAATTTTGGCCAAACACACTGGACAAGATATCAAGAAAATTCAGCAAGATACGGATCGTGACAATTTTATGGATGGCGAACAAGCACTAGAATATGGTTTAATTGACTCAGTACTAAGTGAACGTGCTTCAGAAAACGCATAACGACCCGATTAAAGATAGATAAGTAGGATAAAGTTGACTCATGAGTGACGATAAAAACAAAGACGACGACAAATTACTGTATTGCTCATTTTGTGGCAAAAGTCAGCATGAAGTTAAAAAGCTGATTGCTGGCCCATCAGTGTTTGTGTGTGACGAATGCGTCGATTTATGTAATGACATTATTCGTGAAGAGCTGCAGGAAGCTGTTTCTGAGGACACTGAAGATAAACTACCAACGCCACGTGAAATCAACGCGGCGTTGGACAGCTATGTGATTGGACAAGATAAGGCTAAGCGGGTCTTGTCAGTTGCCGTATATAATCACTATAAACGTTTACGCTTTGATAAGGGTAACGACGATGTGGAATTGTCAAAGAGTAACATTCTACTTATAGGTCCAACGGGTAGTGGTAAAACATTGTTAGCCGAGACTTTAGCACGTCAACTTAATGTTCCATTTACATTGGCAGATGCTACGACATTAACCGAAGCGGGCTACGTTGGTGAAGACGTTGAAAATATCATTCAAAAGTTATTGCAGAAATGTGATTATGATGTGGAAAAAGCTGAAACGGGCATCGTTTATATTGATGAGATTGATAAGATTTCACGTAAATCTGATAATCCATCAATTACTCGAGATGTCTCTGGTGAAGGTGTACAGCAAGCGTTACTTAAATTAATTGAAGGCACCACCGCATCTGTTCCACCACAAGGTGGTAGAAAACATCCGCAACAGGAATTTTTACAAGTAGACACCAGTAAGATTTTATTCATATGTGGCGGTGCTTTTTCTGGCTTAGACAAAGTGATTCGTAATCGTTCACATAAAGGCGGCATTGGTTTCTCTGCTGAAGTACAGAGCAAAGATGAAGACAGTATAATCAGCGATGTGTTAAAAGCAGTAGAGCCTGAAGATTTGATTCAGTACGGTTTGATCCCAGAGTTTGTCGGACGTTTACCGGTTGTTGCTACCTTAGATGAACTTGATGAAGAGGCTCTAGTGCAGATTCTAACTGAACCTAAAAACTCGCTGTCAAAACAATATCAAAAACTGTTTGAAATGGAAGGTGCCAGTATCGAATTTAGAGACGATGCGTTAACGGCTATTGCCCGTAAAGCCATGGCGCGTAAAACGGGTGCCCGTGGCTTGCGCTCAATTATTGAAAATGTACTTTTAGATACTATGTTTGATTTGCCATCCAGCGATAATGTAGCGAAAGTGGTGATCGATGAAAGTGTCATTAATGGTGAGAATTCACCAATTCTGATCTACCAAGAGCAAACGCCTGATATAGCTTCTGGCGAAAATTAACAACGAGCAATACCAACAGTAAATTTAATGCATTTTTGGCACTTAAAAGTAGTTTCTGCTGCTTGAAGTTTTACTGCTTGTCCCCATATTGAAGACATCGTTGACAATAATGTCTTAAGTCACAATAGTTCCATCTCTCATGAGGTTAACCAAATGGAAAATGATAAAGAAATTACTACTCTTGATAATGCATTAGTAGTGGTGCCTGTTTTACCGCTACGAGATGTTGTTGTCTATCCTCACATGGTTATTCCTTTATTTGTAGGTCGTGAAAAATCTATCAAAGCATTGGAAGCGGCAACTGACGAAAATAAAGAAATTTTATTAATCGCTCAGAAAGATTCAACGGATGATGATCCTAGTACTGATGATTTATACGAGACGGGTACTTTAGCGAATATTCTACAGCTACTAAAATTGCCTGATGGTACGGTAAAAGTATTGGTTGAAGGAAAACGACGAGCAAAAGTCGCTTATTTTGATACCAGTAAAGATTATTTTGATGCTGAAGTGGCCGTATTTATTGAACAACAGCCCGACGATCGTGAAGCAGATGTTTTAATGCGTACATTAATGGGCCAATTTGAACAGTACGTTAAGTTAAACAAAAAAATACCACCAGAAGTGATAGCTTCTTTATCGGGTATTGATGATATCGCTCGTATGGCTGATACCGTCGCTGCTCATATGGTGCTCAAACTAGAAGACAAACAGTTATTACTTGAAATGACCAATGTGAACGAACGCATTGAGAAATTAATGTCATTTCTTGAGGCTGAAATTGATATCCAGCACATCGAAAAACGTATTCGTGGCCGAGTCAAGAAACAGATGGAAAAAAGCCAACGCGAATACTATCTGAATGAACAAATGAAAGCCGTCCAAAAAGAATTGGGCGAACTTGATGACGTCGGCAATGAGATAGATGAACTTAGCGAAAAGATTTCAAAAGCCGGCATGTCAATAGAAGCAAAAGATAAAGCCGAATCTGAATTAAAAAAACTGAAAATGATGTCACCAATGTCTGCTGAAGCATCGGTAGTCAGAAATTATATTGAAGCATTGTTAGAGGTACCGTGGAAGAAACGTTCACGGGTAACGCTCGACCTTAACCATGCACAAAAAATATTAGATCAAGATCATTTTGGCTTAGAAAAAGTTAAAGAACGCATTGTTGAGTATCTTGCGGTACAAAAACGCGTTAAAAAACTTAAAGGCCCAATATTATGTTTGGTTGGACCTCCTGGTGTGGGTAAAACATCTGTGGCACAGTCGATTGCACGTGCTACAAATAGGAAATATACCCGAATGGCACTTGGTGGGGTTCGTGATGAGGCAGAAATTAGAGGTCATCGTCGTACTTATATTGGCTCAATGCCTGGGAAAGTCATTCAAAATCTATCAAAAGTAGGAGTGAAAAACCCACTCTTCTTATTAGATGAAATTGATAAGATGGCGCAAGACTTTAGAGGTGACCCTGCTTCAGCATTGCTTGAAGTCTTAGACCCGGAACAAAACTCTACGTTTTCAGATCATTATTTAGAGGTCGAATACGACTTATCGGATGTAATGTTTGTTTGTACGGCGAATACGCTAAACATACCAGATGCATTACGTGATCGGATGGAGATTATTCGTCTAGCAGGTTACACCGAAGACGAAAAACTCAGTATTGCACAACAGTATTTGCTGCCAAAAGCGCTAAAAGAAAATGGCTTGAAAAAGGGTGAGGTAAATATTGATGCTACGGCCATACAAGAGATAATCCGCCGTTATACTCGTGAGGCTGGTGTACGTAACTTACAGCGTGAAATATCAAAAATATGCCGTAAGTTAGTTAAGAAAATTATTCAAGAAAAGCTGACGGAACAATTAGTTGTATCTGCGGATAATCTTGAAGACTACTTAGGCGTTTACCACTACCAATATGGTGTAAAAGAAGAATATGACCAAGTAGGGCAGGTGACTGGTCTAGCATGGACAGAAGTAGGTGGCGAATTACTAACGATAGAAGTTGCCATCATGCCAGGCAAAGGAAAATCCAACTATACCGGTAAACTGGGTGATGTGATGCAAGAATCCATCCAAGCTGCAACAACCGTTATGCGTTCACGGGCGACTGATTGGGGTATTCCTGTTGATTTCATGCAAAACCATGATATCCATGTTCACGTTCCAGAAGGTGCAACGCCTAAAGATGGGCCTAGTGCAGGTATCGGTATGTGCACGGCATTAGTCTCGGCTATTACAGGAATTGCGGTTAAAGCCAATGTTGCTATGACCGGTGAAATTACCTTACGTGGTGAAGTATTAGCGATTGGTGGTTTAAAAGAAAAACTGTTAGCCGCGCATCGTGGTGGAATTGATACGGTGTTAATTCCCATAGAAAATGTGAAAGATTTAAAAGAAATCCCAGAGAATGTTAAACAAGGCTTAAAAATCATCCCTGTTCGCTGGATAACAGAAGTATTGGACATTGCTTTACAATCGATGCCCAAACCTGATGATAATGAAAGTGTGATTACAAAAGATAAAACCAGTTATCATGAGGCCCAGACACAAAATAGACATTGATTGGGGAACGATGATGACACTGATTGAACAACAACGACTTATGGGTGCGGTATTGTTATTGTTAATAATCAGTGTCATTTCCTATTTCTTAATATCGGGCACCAATACCGGTGTGACTAAAGCTGAGCCAACTCAAATGGAGTTAAGTTTTACTTCGGTTGTACAGCCGCTGGCTGAAGATGACGTTGAAGTTGTCGAGTATGCTGATGAAACCTTATTAGATCCACAGAACTTGGGTGCGATAGCTAATACGCCAGAGATGACGATAGATGTAGAACCCATCGTTGAGTCAGCTAAAATGAGTGATCCCGCACCAACTGCAAATTCGACAGATTTAGCAACACCAAAATGGATATTACAACTCGCTAGCTTTTCGGTCAAAACTAACGCCGAAGCACTCGCTGAACAGCTATCTACGCTTGGATACAAACCTTCAGTTGAAAGCACTGCTACAGGTAACGGGATGATTTATCGCGTACGACTAGCACCGATGAAGAACAAAACAATGGCAGACAATTTAGCGATTGAACTTGCAAAAAAATTAAATCTAAAGCCACAGGTTTTGCAACAAAAATCTTGATGCAGCAATAATTTGTTAGCTCAAATGAAATTCGTGAAAAACATTGGGTTCGATGTAGTCCTTCTGTTAAAATCTCATCTTTGATTCGCTGAGTATTTATCGGGGACATTATGCTTTGGGTTGATTATGTGATTATTGGAATCATCTTGATTTCATCTGGAATAAGTATTGTCCGTGGTTTTATCAAAGAAGTACTTTCATTAATCAGTTGGATCTTAGCGTTTTGGGTGGCGTTAATGTTTCATGCTCACCTTGCAACGCTGTTAACTGATTACGTCGCAACCCCATCTATACGACTGTTTGCGGCATTTTTCACCTTATTTTTGGTAACATTGGTTTTAGGTGCGTTAGTTAATCATCTTATCTCCCAATTAGTTGAAAAGACGGGGCTAACCGGCACGGATAGATCATTAGGTGTGATTTTTGGTTTGTTACGCGGGGTGGCAATTGTCACCTTATTGGTACTCCTTGCTGGTGCTACCCCCATGCCAGCAGACAGTTGGTGGCAAAACTCATTATTGCTTGATAATTTTGAACAGATGGCAATTTGGGCAAGAAGCTTTTTGCCTAATGATATTGCCGAATATATAAACTTTAGCTAATCGCTTACAGGGCAGATTTATGTGTGGAATAATTGGTATCGTTAGTCAGTCAGAGGTTAATCAGGCCTTATATGATGGATTAACAGTCTTGCAACATCGTGGCCAGGATGCGGCAGGAATCATGACTTGTGATAATGATGGACAATTCTATCTCCGAAAAGCCAATGGATTGGTTAAAGATGTGTTTCATACACGTCATATGCTACAACTTACCGGCAATATGGGCATAGGCCATGTCCGTTACCCAACAGCAGGGTGTTCAACGTCTGCGGAAGCACAGCCATTTTATGTCAATTCACCGTTTGGAATTTCATTGGCTCATAACGGCAACCTGACAAATACCAAGGTGTTAAAAGATGAGCTATTTCAAAGTGATCGTCGTCATTTAAATACAGATTCTGATTCTGAAGTATTACTAAATGTCTTCGCTCATGAATTACAAAAAAGTGGTCAATTAACACCACGACCAGAAGATATCTTTACTGCAGTAAAACAAGTGCATCGTCGCTGCAAAGGTGCCTATGCTGCTGTTGCAATGATTGCCGGCGTCGGCATTCTCGCTTTTCGCGATCCCTATGGTATTCGACCAGTAGTGATAGGTAAGCGCGAAACTGCTAATGGTAATGAATATATGATTGCATCAGAGAGTGTTGCTATTGATTCATTAGGTTATGAATTAGAGCGTGATATTGCGCCGGGAGAATGTGTTTTCATCGAAATGAATGGCACTATGCATACGGAACAATGCGCTGACAATCCAGTGCAATCTCCGTGCATATTTGAGTATGTTTATTTTGCTCGCCCAGACTCGATGATTGATGGCATTTCAGTGCATAAAAGTCGCATGCGTATGGGAACAAAGTTAGCGCAGAAAATTATGCGTGATTTTCCGGATCACGATATTGATGTGGTCATTCCTATTCCTGATACCAGTCGAAGTGCTGCGCTACAATTGTCTTATGAACTCGGCATTGAGTACCAAGAAGGGTTTATTAAAAATCGCTATATAGGCAGAACTTTTATTATGCCTGGCCAAGTTGAACGTAAAAAATCTGTTCGCCAAAAGCTGAATGCCATTGATTTGGAGTTCAGAGGTAAAAAYGTMTTAYTGGTWGATGACTCYATTGTRCGTGGCACRACRTCRMAASARATTRTACAAATGGCMCGTGAWGCWGGTGCAARWAAAGTYTAYWTYGCYTCWGCAGCACCYCCSGTTWGWTATCCCAATGTGTATGGTATTGATATGCCTTCGGCTCATGAGTTTGTGGCTCRTAACCGCAGYATAGATGAGATAGCTGAAGAGTTAGGCGTTGATAGACTGATTTATCAAGATCTTGAAGATCTGGTGGAAGCGACATGTGAAAAGACCAATATAAAACATTTYGACACYTCTTGTTTTGATGGCAAATATATYACYGGTGATATTGATGAAGCTTATCTGAAATATATTGATGATTTGCGAAACGACGCATCGAAACAAAGTGTCGAAAAAAGTAATGCAGTGATAGAACTTCATAATAATTAACTAATTTGAAACGCTATCGCGATAACAGAAACTAGATAATCAGTTCTCGATTGCGATTTAGTGGTATTTCTTATATAATTCCGSCGATTATGCATCAACAATTACCAAAAGAAATTGATCCGTTTAGATATGCTCAAAATGGTTTGAAACTGGCTGGAGACCTACAGGTTTCTGATATGCCACGTTTGAGTGGCGCCCTTCASAATAATGAAGGTGTTGTMAGYATAGAGATGCAYTTTGATGTGGATGAGACGGGGACWCCGTATCTRCGGGSTAAATTCAGCTCATCGTTAACATTGMYTTGTGAGCGCTGCAYGGAASCAATGTTGTTAAGYGTAACAGCAGAGTGTTTATTAGCRTTAGTTCAAAATGAACATAAGGTTGAAGGTCTGGCTGAACAATATGAGCCATGGCTTATTNNNGATAGTAACGAACCGATTAAACTCAGTTCGGTAGTTGAAGATGAATTGATATTGGCACTGCCCTTGGTGCCGAGGCATGATTTTGMTTGCCTACCTGCAGAAGCATGGCAGTCAGGGGAAGAAGAGGTTGAGGAGGARGAAAAGCCYAYCTCACCRTTYGCAGTGTTATCAGCRCTGAAATCAAAAGATTAAGTTATATTTATTTGGGTTAGGAGTTAWATCAAATGGCWGTTCAAAAAAGTAAAAAAAGTCCATCACGTCGTGGYATGCGTCGTTCACATGATGCATTAACAGAAACAACATTATCTGTTGATTCAACATCAGGTGAATTACACCGTCGTCATCACGTTTCTGCTGACGGTTACTACCGTGGCAATAAGGTTGTTGCTGATACCAACGAATAAGGCAGCAATAGATTGAGTCTAACAATATCTATTGATGCAATGGGCGGGGATCATGGACCTGAGGTCGTGATCCCCGCTGCTATTTCAGCCCTCAAAGCTCATCCTGATGTAAACCTGATTTTAGTTGGCGATCAGGAAGTAATCGAAGCACAGCTGCGACAGCACAGTGTTTTAAGCGATGAGCGCTTGATCATACAACATGCATCACAACAAGTTGCCATGGATGAATCACCTGCTCATGCTTTAAGAGGCAAGAAGGATTCATCAATGCGCGTAGCGATCAACCTTGTCAAAGAGGGGCGAGCGGCTGCGTGTGTGAGTGCCGGTAATACTGGTGCATTGATGGCGACGGCACGGTTTGTATTAAAAACATTGCCCGGTATAGAACGCCCCGCCATTGTTTCAGCATTACCAACCATGAAGGGGCATACTTATGTGCTTGATTTGGGTGCCAATGTTGATTCCAGTGCTGAGCACTTAGTTCAATTTGCCGTGATGGGATCAGTGCTTGCTGAATCTGTAGATGGCATAACAAACCCAACGATAGGTTTGTTGAATATTGGTTCTGAAGAAATCAAAGGCAACGAGCGCGTTAAAGAAGCTGCCCGATTACTCAATGAGACCGATTTGAATTATTACGGTTTCGTCGAGGGTGACGATATATATGAAGGCGTCGTTGACGTGGTTGTTTGTGATGGTTTTGTAGGCAATGTTGCCTTAAAAGCCAGTGAAGGTGTCATACATATGATTCGTCATTTTTTGCGTCAATCATTTGGTCGCAACATTTTCACTAAAATTGCTGGTTTAATTGCCGCGCCAGTATTAAAACGTTTTAGAGATGAGCTTGATCCTCGTGCTTATAACGGTGCTAACTTTATCGGTTTACAAGGTATTGTGATTAAAAGTCATGGTGGTGCTGATATATTTGCCTTTGCTAATGCGATTAATATTGCCATCGTTGAAGCAGAAAAAGATGTGCCTAAAAACATCAGTAAACACTTAGAAGCATTGCTGGAAGGTCAAGTTTAGTGATCTATTCAAAAATAGCTGGTACCGGTAGTTATTTACCTGAAAAGGTACTAACTAATAAAGATCTTGAAGCCATGGTTGAAACCAACGATCAATGGATCACCGATCGTACCGGCATCAAAAAACGTCATATTATTGGCGACGAACAAACAACAACGGACCTGGCCTTTCTTGCCGCTGAAAAAGCAATTGAAGCCGCAGGGATCAGCAATGAAGATATCGATCTTATTATTGTTGCTACCACCACTCCAACACGAATTTTTCCCAGTACGGCTTCATTAGTACAAGAAAAGCTTAACATTGGTGGTTGTCCAGCCTTTGATATACAGGCGGTATGTACCGGTTTTATCTACGGGCTTACTGTCGCAGATAAGTTTATCAAGTCAGGTAGTGTTAAAAATGCACTGGTCATTGGTGCCGAGAGTTTATCTCGCATCGTTGACTGGACAGATCGAAATACCTGCATCTTATTCGGTGATGGTGCTGGCGCGGTGGTACTACAAGCTTCCGAAGAACCCGGTATTTTATCGACACATATCCATTGTGATGGGAAATATAATCAGTTATTAACCGTTCCAACGGGACCAGGCTCTCTCAACAGTGAAGCGGCTGCATTTATCGAAATGCAAGGCAACGATGTATTTAAAATTGCGGTAAGAACCTTAAGCAGCATCGTTGATGAAACATTAGCGGCTAATAATCTAACTAAAAGTGATGTTGACTGGTTAATTCCACATCAAGCAAATATTCGCATTATTGCTGCTACTGCTAAAAAATTAAGCATGTCGATGGACCATGTTGTTGTCACCGTTGGTGAGCACGGCAATACCTCGGCGGCCTCTATCCCATTAGCATTGGATACTGCCGTTCGTGATGGCCGAATTAAACGCGGCGAAACATTATTACTTGAAGCTTTTGGTGGCGGGTTCACCTGGGGTTCAGCACTGCTTAAATATTAATTTTTGAGGTTTAATACATGAGTTTAGCCTTCGTTTTCCCCGGACAGGGTTCACAATCTGTAGGCATGTTGACGGCACTCGCTGCTGAGTTCCCTCAAGTAGAACAAGTTTTCGCTGAAGCATCTGCCGTATTAGGTTATGACTTGTGGCAATTAGTCAGCACTGGCCCAATAGAAGATCTTAATCAGACAGATCGGACCCAACCGGCCATGTTGGCGGCAGGCATTGCCGTATGGCGGTGCTGGCAGTCGCAAACAGATATTAAACCTAAATATTTTGCCGGCCATAGTCTKGGTGAATATACGGCCTTGGTTGCCTCTGGTGCTTTAGACTTTAAAGATGCCATTAAGCTGGTTGCCCAGCGTGGCCAATTTATGCAACAGGCTGTGCCAGCAGGCGAGGGMGCTATGGCGGCCATYCTTGGWTTAGACGATGATAGTGTTAAATCTTTGTGTGATGAAGCTTCAGCCGTAGGTGTAGTCGAAGCAGTTAATTTCAACTCTCCTGGCCAAGTAGTCATAGCGGGAGCCGCTGAGGCCATARATCAAGCGATTGTTCTGGCCAAAGACAGGGGGGCGAAACGTGCCTTATTGTTACCTGTTAGTGTGCCATCTCATTGTGCATTGATGAAACCTGCAGCAGAAAATTTAAGCCTAGCTTTAACWGATATTGAYATTCAAGYRCCACAAACACCTGTTATTCACAAYACSAGTGTRACAGYGACWACAGATGYGGATGAAATTAAGCGTTTAYTAGCYGATCAGYTGCACAAYCCTGTTCGTTGGGTTSAAACYGTGCAATGGTTTGCKCARCAAGGYGTCACCACCGTTGTTGAATGTGGTCCRGGCAAAGTATTRGCTGGWTTGACYARACGCATAGACAAGTCATTAACTGCGTTGCCTGTTTTTGACCAAACAACATTAGAAAAAGCAATTACATCGTTAGGAGAAGGATAATGAGTTTAGAAGGTAAAGTAGCGTTAGTTACCGGTGCGACCCGTGGGATTGGGCGTGCAATTGCTCTAAGTCTAGGTGAACAAGGTGCCACGGTTATCGGTACAGCCACCTCTGAATCAGGTGCCGACACGATCAGCAGTTTTTTAAATGATGCCGGTGTAAAAGGCACAGGCATGGTATTAAATGTTACCGATTCTGACGCTATTGAATCCGTTGTTTCAACCATTGAAGCTGATTTTGGCGCACCATCAATCTTAGTTAATAACGCTGGCATTACTCGCGATAATTTATTAATACGAATGAAAGATGATGAATGGAACGACATCATTGATACCAACCTTACGCCAATCTTTAAAATGAGCAAACGCTGTTTGCGTGCAATGACTAAAGCCCGTTGGGGACGCATCATCACCATTACTTCTGTAGTAGGTATTATGGGCAATGCTGGCCAAACTAACTATGCTGCCGCAAAAGCAGGCGTTATAGGTTTTAGCAAATCCTTGGCACGCGAAGTTGGCACGCGTGGTATTACGGTGAATACTGTTGCACCAGGCTTTATCGATACCGATATGACAAGCTCATTATCAGACGCACATAAAACAGCGTTATTAGAACAAGTTCCAGTTAAACGTCTAGGCGAACCAGAAGAAATTGCCGCCGCAGTTACTTTCCTAGCCGGACAAAACGCAGGTTACATTAGTGGTGAAACGCTTAATGTGAACGGCGGCATGTATATGAATTAATTGCCTAATTCTGTAGAATGTTAGGTTTTTTTAAGTTGAGATTAGTCAGCGTTAGATGATTTGGCTTGTCTCCGGTGTGCTTGCACTATAAAATGCCTGCACATTTTGTGTGTTCAACTATTCTAAGGAAACATAAGTTATGAGTGATATCGAAGCTCGCGTAAAAGAAATTGTTGTAGAACAATTGGGTGTAAATGCTGATGAAGTGACAACTGAAGCGTCATTTATTGACGATTTAGGTGCTGACTCTCTAGATACAGTTGAACTTGTTATGGCATTAGAAGAAGCATTTGAATGTGAGATTCCAGACGAAGAAGCTGAGAAAATCACTACAGTTAAAGAAGCGGTAACGTATATTAATTCTGTTCAGTCTTAATATTACAAATCGCTTTATAATAGCCGTCTAGTGTGCATCGCATGCTAGACGGCTATGTTGTTTTAAGAACTATTAAATTCGAAGGGGACGTCTGATGTCTAAACGACGCGTTGTGATAACAGGTCTTGGTGCTGTGACACCAGTAGGTTTATCTGTTAAAGAAACCTGGGGCAATATTCTTGCCGGTAAGAGTGGTGTAGGCCCATTATCTCACTTCGATGTATCAGCTTTCTCCGTGCGATTTGGTGCGAGCATCAAGAATTTTGACATCACCACGATCATGCCTCGCAAAGATGCAAAAAAAATGGATACCTTCATCCATTATGGCATCGCCGCAGCAAAAGAAGCCATTGAAGATTCAGGCATAGAAATCAATGATGAAAATGCAGAACGCATCGGTGTTGCCATTGGTGCTGGTATCGGTGGTTTACCCGGTATAGAAGCGGGTTACGACTCCTACTTAAAAGGTGGGCCTAGAAAAATATCACCCTTTTTTGTCCCTAGCAATATCATTAATATGATCGCCGGTAACTTGTCGATTATGTTTGGCATGAAAGGTCCAAATATCGCTATCGCAACCGCGTGCTCGAGTGGTACCCACAATATTGGTTCTGCTGGACGTATGATTCAATATGGTGAGGCCGATGTAATGATCGCCGGTGGAGCAGAAATGTCGACCTCAAAAACCGGTCTGGGTGGTTTTGCTGCAGCGCGTGCTTTGTCAACTCGAAATGATGATCCACAAGCGGCTAGTCGTCCATGGGATACTGATCGTGATGGCTTTGTATTGGGTGATGGTGCCGGTATTGTTGTACTTGAAGAGTATGAGCATGCCGTCAAACGTGGAGCAACAATCTACGCCGAACTTATCGGTTCTGGTATGAGTTCAGACGCCTATCATATGACCATGCCATCAAAAGGTGGTGAAGGTGCAGCACGATGCATGAAAAACGCCATGGCGGATGCAGGCATTGCGACTGATAAAATTGATTACATTAATGCCCATGGTACGTCGACACCGGCAGGTGATGCGGCTGAAACACAAGCGATTAAAGCGGCTTTGGGGGCTGATGCTATGAATACAGCCGTGAGCTCAACTAAATCGATGATAGGTCATTTACTGGGTGCTGCAGGTGGTGTTGAAGCTGTTTTTTGTGCCTTAGCTATTCGTGACCAAGCTGCACCACCTACGATCAACCTTGATAATCCAGATCCTGAATGTGACTTGGACTATATACCACATACTGCTCGTGATATGACCATTGATATCGCCATGTCCAACTCATTTGGCTTTGGTGGTACTAACGGCACATTAATCTTTAAAAAGCTAAGTTAAAGCTGAGATTAAAATGATTCTGGTCAACGGACAACCGGAAAACACGATCAATGTACTAGACCGTGGCCTGCAATACGGCGACGGTCTATTTGAAACTATCGCATTTCGAAATGGCCAGATTGAATTTCTCCATGCACATCTGTCACGTCTTTATCAAGGCTGTGATCGACTAAAAATCTCCACGCAACAATTAGATAGCAGATTAAAAGCAGAAATCGAACGAGTCTGTGCCGATCTAGTCGATGATGCAGTAATAAAAATTATTATTACTCGCGGCCAAGGTGGTCGAGGCTACCGTAT
>NVRG01000145.1 GCA_002400805.1 Gammaproteobacteria bacterium | reverse complement strand
TGAGTAGTTGTTGCGATTGAGTTAATGCGTTATACCAGTTATCCGGATCATGCTGGTCTAACCCCCATCGCATGATATCTATGCTTTCGTCGATAACGGTACCATCAGCTGTGATAAGCACGGGGACTGTTGCTTTGGGTGAAATATCGATAAGTTGTTGAGGCTTGTTTCGTAGAACGATTTCACGAAGTTCAACTTGGATCTGACTATTAGCAAGTGCTAGGCGGGCTCGCATCGCATAAGGACAACGACGAAAACTATATAAAACGGGAAAACGAGAGGCAGTCATGCGGTTTATGTGGAGAATAAAACCTTAAGCAAATTGACTATCAGCATTATGACGGATGGTTTCTGCTTGTCTGTTTAAGATGTGCTTGACTAGGATGTTACGGTCAATTTCGCTCATAAAGCTAAAGGCCAGCCTAAGAAAATAGGGGGATTTGGTTGAGCTATCTTGTGTTTTAGTACATGAAATTACATTAGCAACGGTATGAATCAATGTGCCATAAGGTTGTAACTCGATTTTTACTTCAACGGCATTTTTTGCATCTATATTTTCTGCGGACATAAATGCGATGCCACCACCACTCAAGTTCGCTTCTATCTTTAGGTTATCGTCAGATCTATTTTGCTGACGTTGCACGGCATGGTGAACTAGGTTGATTTTTTCATCAAGTAAACGTAATGCTCGTGCGATCTCACGATCATGTTGAATGATTTGGTCAGTGATGTGGTTAAACGCTGTTTGCAATGTTCGAAGCTGACTTTTTTCTTGGCTATTACCACTATGCAGAGGATCTTTTAAGACTTGGCCAAGTTGTTCGGCTTCATTGGCATTAAGAGGCTGCAATTCAATAAGCACAGTATCGTTGATACGAAAGAATTCGCGTCGATCAGCAGGTGATGAAACTTCCGTAATCATTTTCTAAACTCCACAATTATTTAATGTATTAGTGACATCATTGATAAAGGTATTTATATCGCACCTTATGTCAATAAAGTGTCATGACATCATCTAAATTGAAAATATAATCAGTAATTATGCCAGATTTAGAGGTGTTCGGAAGCAAAGTCTGCCAGACGGGAGCGTTCACCGCGTAATAAGGTGATATGGCCGCTATGTTGCCAGTCTTTAAAACGATCAACTACATAGGTCAAACCTGAGGTGGTTTCACTTAAATAAGGCGTATCAATTTGAGCAATATTACCCAGGCAGACAATCTTGCTGCCGGGGCCAGCACGAGTGATTAAGGTTTTCATTTGTTTTGATGTTAAGTTCTGCGCTTCATCAAGAATAATGAAGCGATTTAAGAAGGTACGACCACGCATAAAATTTATCGAGCGAATTTTGATCCGGCTTTGTAATAAATCATTGGTGGCTTGCCGTCCCCATTCATCGCCGACATCGGTTTTATTTAATACTTCCAGATTGTCCATTAAGGCACCCATCCAAGGTGTCATTTTTTCTTCTTCAGTACCGGGTAAGAAACCAATATCTTCGCCAACAGGCACCGTAACGCGAGTCATCACAATTTCTACATAGCGTTTATGTTCGATGGTTTGAGTTAAAGCAGCAGCCAACGTTAATAATGTTTTTCCGGTGCCTGCCTGACCTAACAAGCTGACAAAGTCTACGCTAGGGTCCATCAGTAGGTTTAAGGCAAAGTTTTGTTCGCGGTTACGTGCTGAAATGCCCCAAACTGCATGGCTATCTTTACGATAATCATAGATTAATTCAACATCAGCGCTGGTTTCAGTCTTATTTCTGACGACTGCTTCAATGGAATTGGATTCACCAGGGGAATAAATCAGTTGATTACAATACCAATCTTTGACGATGTCACCTTCAATGCCATAGAAGGTACGACCATCTTTTGACCATGACTCTAGCCGGTTAAGATCATCCCAAAAGTCGGCAGCTAATTCGGTTGAGCCGTGATACAGCAGATCAACATCATCTAAGACTTTATCGTTGTAATAATCTTCGGCGTGGATCCCCAAAACGGTGGCTTTAATACGGAGGTTGATATCTTTAGAAACGAGGGTGACAGTGGTATCGGTTTTGGCTTTTTGCAAGTTTATGGCGATGGCTAAGATGGCATTGTCGGCCTGATGACCAGGTAAATCCTTGGGTAAATCTTGTTCCATGTGGGTAGTTTGGAAAAACAAACGGCCATTAGCAGGAGATTCATCTTCAATTCTGATATCGGGAAGTGGGATACCGTTAGCGATAGCTTCGTTATCACCGATTTTCAATATTAACTCGTCCAGAAAACGACTTACTTGGCGAACATTTTGTGAAACTTCGGAGAGGCCTTTTTTACCCCTGTCTAACTCCTCTAAAACTACCATCGGTAGGAATATGTCATGTTCATCAAAGCGAAATATAGCGGTGGGGTCGTGCATTAAAACATTGGTATCAAGTACAAACAGGCGTTTTCCGGCGATGACTTTTTTGATCATAAGCAAATATCCCTTTGTGATTTAAAAAGTGTACATCTTGATTATGGTCCAAGTTTTACATGGTGTGAAGGGTATTTTTACTAAGTTTTTTATGTCATAAAAGTAACACGGTTGTTCTGATATAATATGCTGTTATTTTTTATGTTTTTCCTCTCTAGGTACGCCGATTTTGACCGCTTCGATTCACCAAATTAAACAACTTCTACAACAACGCATTCTCATCCTTGATGGTGCTATGGGTACGATGATCCAAAGCTATCAGTTAGAAGAAGAAGATTTTCGTGCTGAACGTTTTGTCGATCACCCTTGTGATGTCAAAGGTAATAACGATCTACTGTCGATTACGCAGCCAAAGATTATCAGTGATATTCATCGCGCTTATTTTGAAGCGGGTGCAGATATTGTTGAAACCAATACGTTTAACGGCACATCCATTGCGATGGCTGATTATCAAATGGAAGCTTTGGCCTATGAGTTAAACTTTGAGTCAGCAAAATTAGCGCGCGCGGTAGCGGATGATATTACCGCACAAAATCCAGATAAGCCCCGTTTTGTTGCCGGTGTATTAGGCCCGACAAACCGTACCGCCAGTATTTCACCGGATGTAAATAATCCCGGGTATCGAAATGTGACTTATGATGAGTTAGTTGAAGCTTATCTGGTATCTATGGCAGGTTTGGTTGACGGTGGCTCTGATTTCATCTTGGTTGAAACCATTTTTGATACCTTAAATGCCAAAGCAGCGTTGTTTGCTGTCGAACAGTATTTTGATGAACATAATATTCAATTACCGATAATGATTTCAGGCACCATTACCGATGCCAGTGGCCGTACTTTATCGGGCCAAACAGCAGAAGCATTCTGGAACTCTTTATCTCATGTTGACCCCATCAGTATCGGTTTGAACTGTGCGCTGGGTGCTGCAGAATTACGCCAATATGTGGAAGAGCTGTCCAAGGTAGTGACCTGTCATGTCAGTGCTCATCCCAATGCGGGCTTGCCTAATGAATTTGGTGAATATGATGAATCACCCGAAGTCATGGCCGTACACATCAAAGAATGGGCTCAAAGCGGATTTTTAAATATTGTCGGTGGTTGTTGTGGTACTTCGCCGGCACATATTAAAGCTATTGCCGAGGCGGTGGCGGCTCAAGAGCCACGTAAATTATTAGAAAATAAACATCATTGTCGTTTAAGTGGTTTAGAGCCATTTAATATCACGCCAGATAGCTTATATGTAAACGTGGGTGAGCGTACCAACGTCACCGGTTCTGCCCGTTTTGCTCGGTTGATTAAAGAGGATGATTACGACACCGCCTTAGATGTTGCGCGGCAGCAAGTTCAAAGTGGTGCACCGATCATCGATATCAATATGGATGAAGGCATGTTGGATTCGAAAGAGGCGATGACCACCTTTTTGAATCTGATTGCTGCTGAGCCCGATATTAGTCGGGTGCCAATCATGATCGATTCGTCCAAATGGGAAGTAATTGAAGCCGGGCTGAAATGTGTGCAAGGTAAAGGCATCGTTAACTCGATCAGCATGAAGGAAGGTGAAGAAAAGTTCATTGAACAGGCTAAATTAGTCCGACGTTATGGTGCGGCGGTGATAGTTATGGCCTTTGATGAAGTGGGTCAAGCTGATACTCGTGAACGCAAGCGTGAGATATGTGCTCGATCTTATAAAATCCTGACGGAACAAGTTGGCTTTCCACCAGAAGATATTATCTTTGATCCGAATATTTTTGCCGTCGCCACCGGCATTGATGAACATAATAATTATGCCGTTGATTTTATCGAAGCGGTGAAAGACATTAAACAAAGTCTGCCTCATGCCATGATCAGTGGTGGTGTCAGTAATGTATCGTTTTCCTTCCGAGGCAATAATCCGCTTCGTGAAGCGATCCATGCAGTATTTCTCTACCATGCGATAAAAGCCGGTATGGATATGGGGATTGTAAATGCGGGCCAACTCGCGATTTACGATGATTTACCGGAAGAGTTACGGGAACGTGTTGAAGATGTCATTCTTAATCGCCGGGATGATAGTACTGAACGCTTATTGGATATAGCCGATAAATACCGCGGTGATGGCAGTCGCAGTGTAGAGAGAAAAGAAGATCTTTCATGGCGTGAATTGCCTGTTGAAAAACGCTTGGAGCATGCCTTAGTCAAAGGTGTGACTGACTTTATTGAGGAAGATACCGAAGCCGTTCGTCAAAATGCTGAGCGCCCCATCCATGTGATTGAAGGTCCATTGATGGATGGCATGAACGTGGTCGGTGATCTCTTTGGCGCCGGTAAAATGTTTTTACCGCAAGTGGTGAAGTCTGCTCGGGTAATGAAAAAAGCCGTGGCCTATTTGATGCCTTATATCGAGGAAGAGAAAGGCGAAAGTGGCGGCGGCGTGAGCTATAACGGTAAAATTTTGATGGCGACCGTTAAGGGTGATGTGCACGATATAGGTAAAAATATTGTCGGCGTAGTACTGCAATGTAATAATTTCGAGATTATTGATCTGGGGGTGATGGTTTCTGCAACAACGATTCTGGAAACGGCTAAAAAAGAAAATGTTGATATCATCGGCTTATCAGGTTTAATCACTCCATCGCTGGATGAAATGGTGCATGTTGCCAAAGAAATGGAACGTTTAGGTTATGACATTCCTCTGATGATTGGTGGCGCCACCACATCATTAATTCATACTGCCGTTAAAATTGAACACAATTATCATGGTTGCACTGTTTATGTGAAAGATGCCTCTCGTGCGGTAGGTGTGGCACAGAGTTTATTAAGTGATGATTTGCGCGATAAATTTGTCAGCAAAACCAAAGCCGATTATGTTGATAAACGAGCGCGTCATAAAGGCCGTAAGAGCAGCCGTCGACAGCTGAAAATAGCCGACGCGCGAGCCAATAAAACCAAAATTGACTGGCCTGCTTACACGCCACCCGTACCGAAAAAATTAGGCTTGGAAATCTTTGATGATTATCCTTTGGAAGAGTTAGTTGATCGTATTGATTGGACACCCTTTTTCCAATCATGGGAATTGGCCGGCAAATTCCCACGTATCTTAGAAGATGAAATCGTCGGCGAACATGCCACCAATTTATTTAATGATGCTAAAAAAATGTTAGCTCAAATTGTCGATGAAAAATGGTTAAAGGCCAAAGCAGTATTTGGTTTATTCCCTGCCAATAGTGTTAACGATGACGATATTGACGTGTATACCGATGAAAGTCGCAGCGAAGTGCGTATGACGCTACACAGCTTACGTCAACAAACGGAACGTCCGCCAGGTAGGCCTAATGCGGCATTAGCAGATTTCATTGCACCTAAAGAGAGTGGTGTGAAGGATTACATCGGTGCTTTCGCGGTAACCGCCGGTATCGGCATTGACGAGCATGTCGCTCGCTTTGAAGCTGATCATGATGATTATCAGAGCATTATGATAAAAGCGCTAGCGGATCGTTTGGCTGAAGCCTTTGCTGAAGTATTGCATGAACGTGTACGGAAAGAATTCTGGGGATATGTACCGGATGAAGCCTTTGCTAACGAAGATTTGATCGATGAGAAATATCAAGGCATTCGTCCTGCGCCCGGCTATCCTGCTTGTCCGGAACACACCGAAAAGGCCTTGTTGTGGGAGTTAATAGATCCCGAGACTAATGCTGGCATGACGATTACGGAAAGTTTCGCTATGTTGCCAACGGCTGCGGTCAGTGGTTTTTATTATTCGCATCCAGAGTCACGTTATTTTGGTTTGGGCAAGATTGATAAAGATCAAGTGGAAGACTATGCAGAGCGTAAAGGATGGACTATGGATATCGCTGAACGCTGGTTATCGCCAGCCTTGTCTTATGATGGTGATGACTAATGAATGACGAGATTATCGACTTACAAACTCGTATTGCTTTTCAGGATGGTTTGTTAGAAGAGTTAAACCAAGTAATCACCAGCCAACAGCAACAAATCACACGTTTAGAAATGGCGATGGGTGTGATGAAATCACAAATCCAGACCATGCAATCATCACAATCCGAAGGGGAG
>NVRG01000144.1 GCA_002400805.1 Gammaproteobacteria bacterium | reverse complement strand
CTGTTAGTGTTACTGTATCCATAGGGGTTCTCCAATTGAAAACCCAAATCATGCAACATTGAATAACGATTGGTTAGATGCTGTTGGCCAGACGCTTACTATCGAACAATACGGGAAATGGAGAAAACTTTTTCGTAAAGGTAACCGGCGGTAGCGGTGTATGTGTTGGTACTGGAAGAACTTTGGTTGTATTTCCTTTACATAATTCTGGGGTGTCAGGCGGTGATAAAGACCTTCATAATCGAGCTTTTTCTCTAGCATTGACTGCCTATACTACAGGCGATACAGTTGAAATTGGCAGCTATCATGGGGCTGATTGTACTGCTGCATCTAGAATTAAGCTTGTAAAAGAATGAATAACGAGGACAGCCACCAAAACGCCTGTCCTTCGCCCTTAGCAGTCAGGCAGGGCTAGAGTGCTGGGAAAACATGTTCAGCTTCCTAGATCATAATTAAAACTTCTTAATTAGTATGAAGAGGTTTTAATTATGGCTGACTCAACTGTTTTCACGAAAAAGCCAGCATGGAACAAAGGTAAGCTGGTTGGGCAAAAGATACCGTTCAAGCTTGAAGAGATCTGGGGTATTCGGATACGGCTAGAGATCTCAGATAATGTCAGAGAGTTGGCCCTGTTTAATCTTGCCATCGACAGTAAGCTAAGGGCTTGTGATCTTGTGAATCTGAGGGTCCTCGATGTTTCGCATGGTAGCAAAGTCCAATCAAGGGCAATGGTGATACAAAGGAAAACCTGCCGACCTGTCCAGTTTGAAATCACTAAGCGAACCCGGGTATCTTTAGAGCGGTGGATAGGCTTTAAGGGTTTGAAGAGTGATGATTACTTGTTCAAGAGTCGACTTAAAAAGTCACCTCATCTTTCTACTCGTCAGTATGCGCGTATTGTTGAGCGCTGGGTGAAGTGTTTAGGATTAGACCCTGTTGCCTATGGTACTCACACGATGAGGCGTACCAAGGTCTCTCTTATTTACAAGAGAACTAAAAACCTAAGAGCAATCCAGTTACTGTTAGGGCATAGCAATCTTGAAAGTACCGTGCGCTACTTAGGGGTAGATGTTGATGATGCATTGGAGTTGGCTGAGCAAACCGATGTATAGTTATTGCCCCAATTCGATCAGTCCATCTGTGTTTAAGAAGGCTGATCGAATGACTCCTTCGTGGAAGGAGTTGACGGTCGTAAAGGGTTAGCCGCGTGATATTTTCATCTAAAACCCCTCTCAATAATATATCTTGTAATATACCTTACAAGATATATAGTGAATGCATGACTGACCCAACTACGTTACCTCAACCCATATTTGACACTTTAGAATCACTTGAAAATGACGAGGCTCCACTTCCGAGCTATGCCGTGGAGGATGATTTTGCTATCACCAGGGCGTTTCTGTTGGCTTATCGAGGCAGTCCCGATACGTATCATTCCTACCGGCGTGAGGTAGATCGTTTTTTGCAATGGGTCTATTTGATAGCTCAGATGCCCTTAAGACAGCTGGATCGAGAGGATCTTGAAAACTATATTCGCTTTTGTCAAAAGCCTCCTAACAAGTGGATTGCGACAAAAATGGTATCTCGATTCCTAATTAAGGATGGCGTTAAGCAAGTCAATATTGAGTGGCGACCATTCGTTGCAAAGGTTTCAAAAGAAGCCCACAACGATGGAAAGAAACCTACTGCCAAACGTTTTCGATTATCGGATCAGGGTGTCGCTGCTATTTTACGTATACTCAGCACCTACTTTTCATTCCTTGAGCTTGAGGGATACGTAGAGTCTAACCCAGTAAAAAAGATTCGACAAAAGTCACAATTCATACGAAAGAAACCCACTCAAGAGCTGATCCGAAGACTATCGGAACTACAATGGGATTATGTCATCGAGACAGCTGATTTCATGGCCGCAGATGATGCTCTCCATGAGCGTACGCTATTTATTATGTCTGCACTTTATGGAATGTACCTTAGAATCTCTGAGTTGGTTGATACTCCGCGTTGGTCTCCAATGATGAAACATTTCTTTCAGGATATGGATGCTAACTGGTGGTTTAGAACCGTCGGGAAAGGTAACAAAGAAAGGGATATCACTGTTAGCAGTGATATGCTGAAAGCACTCAAGCGTTATCGAAAGTCGCAAGGATTAAGTGCGCTACCCTCCCCTGGTGACAGCCTTCCCCTCATTCCAAAACAGAAAGGTAATGGCGGAATTGGTAGCACACGCCAACTACGAGTTATCGTACAGTCTTGTTTCGACACTGCGGTTCTTCGGCTTAGAACTGATAATATGGTAAGTGATGCTGATAATTTACAGTCAGCAACTGTACATTGGATTCGTCACACAGGCATCTCGGATGATGTGAAGAAACGGCCTAAGGAACACGTTCGTGATGACGCTGGCCATAGCTCAAGCGCTATAACAGATCGATATGTTGATATTGAGAAACGAGAACGGCATGCGAGTGCAAAGAAAAAGAAACTAAGACCGATCAATTAAACAAGTGGGTGCTCTACAGGCCTTATTACATACAGGCTACAGAGCGATAGTGAACTTTTCGAGGATATGTAGAGTCTATGAATATGCGGAGTTGTAGTGGTTTAAGCCTCTATAGAAAGCATTTCCTATGAAATCACTCCGCATATTCATAGTATTGAGCTATCCGAAGCCTGAAAAAGTGGCCGATTGGGATGCTGGGGGAAAAGGCTCGTTCTTCCACTGAGCAGTCAAAATCGGGTATTCGCGGAACCCCTTGTTTTTCATTAAAGCGGACATCGAATGCCTCCTTTATATCACCTCTAACTCGGTGGCCAAATTTAGTATGCCACTACATTGTTCGACATGCTTTTGTCAAATTGCACTAACAAAACATGAGCTACACTCAATGAGTAATATTAGAACTATCTGAGGAGATAGCGGCGGGATCATGTAGTACCTGCCATTACACGGATCACTTCTGTTTAGAAATAGAAAATACTGGAGACCTTGATACCCCGTCATAGAAAAACGAGTTTTAGTTGGGATGCACTATCTTCGTAGGCTTAATTTCAAAGCCTTTAATAGGCACAAAGTCATAAAGAGACTCGCTTATGCCAAAGACAAAACGATGTGCTATTTTAGTGACAATTTTTCTTTTGGATATATTCTACGCCGACGGAACGATTGCTTCTAGTGAAGAAACAAGCGCAATGACTCGCGTGACTGGACAATCTATTTCTGAGGAAATTAAGCTAATAATACATAGCGTATCACCACCGAAGCTTAAACCTGATACGACGACCACAGTAAATTTTGTAGCTACAGTAGTGGGTGTGGATAAAAGCTTTCTATTAGACGTTATTCTGGACAAGGTTGTGATCACAACGCTACAAGATAGTGGTACAGATGGAGATTTTACCGCTGGCGATGGTCTTTTTGTAGGCACAGCTTCCATTAACACTAACGGTTTGGCAATAGGTGATTGCCTTTCAGTTTCTGTCTCAGGAATGCAAGGCATCACCGTAGTAACCTCAGACCCCCATGAGCTGTGCATCTCTTCACTTCCCTTAGGAATGAGACCTGCAGATCGAACGATTAGTGTAATGGATCCACTGAGTGGCCAGCCGGCAGCTTCCGATGAAGTGATAATTGGAGTTGTACCTGGAACTTCGGATGTAATAATAAGAAAAATTGCTGCTGACATAGGTGGCGTAATTGTCGGATCAATCCCTCAAATTCATATTTTTCAGATTAGACTGCAGACCCCCGTCTTTAGCAGTGAAGAACTGACTCAGATAATCAATAATTTGAAGGGTTTAGCTGAAGTCTCCTCGGCTGAGGCCAATGTTGTCGATAGCAACTAAGGTCTCGAAAAATATAGGGAATGCATTGACGGAAATTAGAGCTACATCATACCTTTTTTTCTTATTTTCATTGGAGGCTGCACTGTTTATATTGCCGCCATTTGGGTGTCGGCGCCAGAGGCAAGTTCTTTCACTTTATAGTCGTTTGTGGGGTTTCAGATAGAACGTTAATATTCTACAAGCGGCCATTCGTTCAACGCCCGCAGATTGCCTGCCTTTGTTAGAAAGACTCGACCTTTTTCACCTAGACTAATAATAGTCAGTGAATCAGAAAATTTAATCATTCAGTTAGATTAGAACAATATCACGGTTTAATCAGTTTCCTGTCAACCATGCTTTGTGCTGATTCAATTATGGAATTTTTAACCTGCCTTGGTTGCCAACCCAATTCGGTTTTGGCTTTAGATGCGTCCAGTATCGTTTGTTTGCCTACATCATTGAGTACTGACTTAGCCATAGGGTTGAACTGGGCAACTAGCCAAAGAATAGGGTAGGGAATTCGCATCGTGGGTGGTTTAAAACCCTGTGCCTTAAATGTATCAGATAACAGATGGGCTATATCTTTTAACCAATAGAATTCTGACATTAATAAATACCGATTACCAGCTGCTTCAGGCGTTTCCAGGGCCAGTCTATGCGCAATTGCTACATCACGTACATCAACAATCGAAAACCCGATACCCGGCACAGCAGGCATGCTTCGCTCCATTAACTTTTGAATAATGGTTAAAGAAGAAGATACCTTGTTAGATAACACAGGCCCGAACACTACACAGGGGTTACAAGTAACCAGCTCAGGGCGGTCATCTTCTGGCAATGAGGCAATAAAATCCCAGGCTGCTTTTTCAGCAAGCGTTTTGCTTTTTGGGTAGGGACTGCATTTATCGGGTTCAGACCACTGTGCCTCGGTAAACACATCAGCATCAGTGTTAACAATCGCCGCAGTCGACGAAGTAAGCACAATGCGCTTTACGCCTGCCTTAGCAGCTGCTTTAAGCACTCGTTGAGTGCCTTCCACTGCGGGGCCGATTAACTCATCTTCAGTTACATCCATTAATACAGGTGATGCCGTATGAAATACGGCATCGACACCTTCGAAGGCTTTGTCCCAACCGTCATCTTCAAGTAAATTAGCTTCAACCAATTCGATATTTTCTAAAGGTGTATTAGCGATATCTGCCGAATCAATATTGCGCACCGTACCACGAACAGAATGATCATGAGAAAGTAATTCATTGATGATGTGTTGCGCAATAAAGCCGGTGGCACCTGTGATGACAACTTTCAAAATACGCTCCTTTCTAACGCACTATTGAGACGCGTAGTTTTTGCGTCGTTTTAAAATATCTTGTTAGAGTATACCAGAGGATATTCATTCCTACAGCCCTTTACATGCGGCGGCTCGTTCCACAAATCGGACATCAGTGACAATGCCTAAAACTATCCTGATAAGCCAAAGCGGACATAAAAAATGCTAACGCCTGTTTGATTTGTGAGTCGGATTCTCCGCCGATTCAATATTCAAACTCTTATTAGACCTTTATTATCTCCAGTTCATTTGCCCATCTTTTAATTCTGATTTCATCAAAGGCTTTGAAATTACCTTGAGCCGACTCAATAATCTGTTCTGATGTACAATCTCCGAATGAAGCGTCCCCTATTGCTTCTCCACCACTCCAGCAGGAATACGTTCCTGTCTTTTCTTGAAGTACCTCCATGACACCATCGATTGTGTTTTCATATATGGTGCTGTAATCACAAGGATCATTGTAATCATCTATATGCCAATGAGATTCAGAAAATATTATCGTAACCTCAGCCCCTTCCGTCCACATTTCAATGACAGAATCATGAGGACCTTCAATTCTAAGGATAATCCAATCCTCTTTTTCTTCCTTGGTCATTTGGTCGATTGCGCTAGAATAATATCTTTCTAGAAAACCTCCCAAATCGGCCATAAAATTATTTAGTCTTTTTTGCTTATTCATGGGCAACTCGGGAGTCTAACGTCGCCCACAGGCGGTGGTTTGTATTGAAGCCGCAGGCGTAATGGAGAACCAACGCTCTGTTGGGCCTTGTTAACTCTTGTCCAGTTTCCATTTATAAGCTCTCGATCGCTTTACTAGCAATTCTAAGGGTTCTAGAGCATTTACTGAAGGTTCCAATATTTTTTCAAACTCAGGAAAATAGAGTACACATTCACAAACATGAGCTAGGCTCAAAATGCGCTGCAGTTCTTCATGAGCATAATTCCTACCATCCACTCTTGCCCTAACGCACTCTACGTTGCCTTCGTCGTCCTCATCAATACTATAGTCACTTTCGCCTTCCGATTTCCAAAATGTTTTATTATAAGAACTGAAGGTCTTATTGAATATTTCCTTTACCGAATCACGTTGAGAACTGATTGACCATATATTTGACGCATCAAAACACCCTTCATCGGTGAGAAGCGCATCTACGCTACCACTGTTTTGGTGCCAGACTTCTGGCACGAAAAATATTGTTACTTGATATACAGCCATATTGAGTTAACTCCAGTATCACTTGAAAAAACGGAGTGAGTCAATTTGTGCTGCAATAAAATGAAAACACAAATTGGCGATCGGAGTATTTTTCAAGTACATACCCTCGTTAAGATTCTGTACAAGTATACTGTCCTTTTTGATCTGTGGGAGACACGTAGATTCCCAACTTATCAGTTACATCTACTTTTTTAATACCAGAGTCATCTCGAAGTAACTCATAAATTTTCGTTTCGCACTTGCCAGGCAAAACCTTGTAGCTGACTTCATACTGGCCACCCGCTTCCGGAACGAAACCAGGAGATGGACAAAGACCTGGTTGTTTGTTAGCAATGTGAGGCTTTATGGCCCAACCTGTTGAGAGAAGAATTTCAGCTGCATTAAGCTTTGCAATATGTTGAATGGGAACGGCAGCAATCCCTTGTCCTGCATGGATAACATATTCGATTGTTCCGTCACCATTTGGTTTAGAGCCGAGCATATCTACCCTTTTAGTTCGATAACTATCATTTCCTCCGGACACCCATTGAAATCCTGACTTCTGCTTGCACGTCTCCAATTCAACTGTACCCAAATATAGATATGAAATAATTGGCTCTTCCATTGTTAAACGCAGTTTTGCTGTATTAGGGCCACTAGCATCCTTATATTGCGGTACCCCCGCACAGCCAGAAAGAGCTAGAACTAACAACGAACCAGTAAACACATTTTTTTCGTAAAACATATAAATCCCTAACTATTTAACGCTTTTGTAATTTTCGTGAGCTTGCGAACGTATAATTCACAAACTTGTTAAATCCTGCATAGCGGCTCAACTGCCTCGCCGTGAGATATGT
>NVRG01000143.1 GCA_002400805.1 Gammaproteobacteria bacterium | reverse complement strand
GCGCCAATAAGGTTCATGTTAAAACCGATGTGATGGATTTATATATCGATACGCAGGGTGGCGATATTCGTGATTTGGCCTTGTTGAAATATCCAGTTGAATCCAGCACGCCGGATGTACCCGTTCAATTTTTGTCCAATACCGCGACAAACTTTTTTGTCACTCAGTCAGGCCTACGATCTAATTCATCGGCACCGACACACTACGATCACTATATTGCAGAACAAACTCAGTATGAATTGGCATATGGTGAAGAGTCATTAGTTGTACCTTTGCATTGGCAGACTGACGATGGTTTGCGCGTGACTAAAACATATCGTTTCAAGCGTGATAGTTATGTCGTTGAGGTGGATTATCAAATTGAAAATAGCTCGGGTGAAACCTTCTCTGCCTATCCGTATGCGCAATTTAATCGTGTACGCCCAGAAGAAGATTCTGGCTTCATTTATACCTATACCGGCGCTGTTTTTTCCAGTGAAGGTCATGAATATGAAAAAGTTGATTTTGATGATTTAGAAGATGCGGCATTCAACCGCTCAGCAACAGATGGTTGGACAGCAATGATCCAGCATTATTTTGTTGCCGCGTTGATTCCAGAGGCCAGTGAGCAAGAAATTGGTTTCTACGGTAAGTCTATCAATGATCGCAATTACACTGCAGGTATCAGAATGCCGGCGATCAGTGTTAATAGTGGTGATGTGCAACAAGCCAAATACCGCATGTATTTAGGCCCTAAAGAACATCAACGTTTGGAAGTGATTAAAGAAAATCTGGATTTAACAGTTGATTATGGGGTGTTGACGATTATTTCGCAGCCATTGTTTACCGTGATGGAGTGGATCCATAAGCTAACCAATAACTGGGGTTGGTCAATCGTCTTTTTGACGGTGTTGATTAAATTGGCATTTTATCGCCTCTCTGCGGCGAGTTACCGCTCGATGGCAACAATGCGAAAATTAACACCAAAATTAGCCAGTTTAAAAGAACGTTATGGTGATGATAAGAAGAAGTTTAATCAGGCGATGATGGACTTGTACCGCACTGAGAAAATTAATCCATTAGGCGGTTGTTTACCTATATTGGTTCAAATGCCGGTATTTTTAGCGTTTTATTGGGTATTAGTAGAAAGTATTGAGTTACGTCAGGCTGACTTTATTTGGTGGTTAAATGACCTAACAGCGATGGATCCTTACTTCATCTTGCCAGTGATCTTTGGCCTTAGCATGTGGTTTCAGCAGCGTTTAAACCCTGCGCCACAAGATCCAGCACAAGCAATGGTGATGAAAGCCTTCCCAATTGTGTTCACCGTATTTTTTGCTTTCTTCCCATCTGGATTAGTCTTGTACTGGGTAGTCAATAATCTCTTATCGATTGCTCAACAATGGTACATCACAAATAAGCTAGGCGCGCTCTAAGCTAACAATGGAAACGATCGTTGCAATTGCCACTGCTCCTGGACGAGGGGGCGTTGGCATTGTACGTATCTCGGGTAAAGAAGCGGCTGCTATTGCAGAAGTGATATTAGGGTTTAAACCTAAACCACGTTATGCACACTATGGACCTTTTAAAGATCCGACGGGGTCGGTTCTGGATGAGGGCATAGCATTGTTCTTTCCTAATCCTCACTCCTTCACTGGCGAAGATGTATTAGAACTACAAGGTCATGGCGGTCCGGTCGTATTAGATCTTATTATGCAATCTTGTGTGGCCTTAGGCGCAAGACCTGCAAGACCCGGCGAGTTTTCTGAACGCGCTTTCCTGAATGACAAAATGGATCTCACCCAGGCAGAAGCGATTGCCGATCTGATTGATTCGGCATCGGAGCAAGCGGCACGCTGTGCCTTACGTTCTTTGCAAGGGGTCTTTTCTAAGAAGGTCCACAATCTGCTGGAGCAACTGACTTACCTTCGAATTTATGTCGAAGCCGCGATTGATTTTCCAGAAGAAGAAATTGATTTCCTATCTGATGGTAAAGTCGACACCATGCTGAACGACTTAAAAAGCTCAGTGGACGCGGTGTTACAAGAAGCGAATCAAGGTGCAATCATGCGTGAAGGCATGAATGTCGTTATTGTGGGGCGGCCAAATGCAGGAAAATCATCATTATTAAATGCATTGGCAGGCAGTGAGCGTGCCATCGTGACAGATATCGCCGGTACCACTCGTGATGTATTAAAAGAGCATATTCATATTGATGGCATGCCTCTTCATATCATTGATACTGCAGGTCTGCGACATGCTTTAGATGAAGTAGAGCGAATTGGTATTGAACGAGCGTGGCAGGAAATTGAGCAGGCAGATCGTGTTTTATTGATGGTCGATAGTTCAACAGGCGAAGCCGATCCAGAAAAATTATTGCATACTATTTATGATGAACAAGGGCTTAAAGAACAAGCCGATCATTTTATTGAAAAACATCGTTTGACTGTGGTTCGCAATAAAGCTGATTTAAGTGCTGAAGATATAGGTTTTGATGATCAAGGTGTGTATCCGACGGTGACAATGTCAGCAAAACATAACCAAGGTGTTGATGCCTTGCGTGATCATCTTAAACAAGTGATGGGTTATAACTCGACATCAGAAGGTGGATTTTTAGCTCGCCGCCGACATATTGAGGCTTTAAAACAAGCACAGCAGTCGATATTAGCTGGCGAAAGTCAGTTACAGGGCATGGGCGCAGGCGAATTGCTAGCTGAAGATTTAAGAGTGGCTCAGCAGGCATTAAGTGAAATTACCGGTGAATTCACTGCAGATGATCTGCTTGGTGAGATCTTTGGTAGTTTCTGTATCGGCAAATAAGTCTCACTAGCGTCCGCTAATATCCATATATAAATAATAGACGGTGATGGAAAAAGCACCTTTCCATACCGTGATTTACTATTAAGACAAATTTTTGTTAATCTGAAATTCAGTTACGTTCTAACCGTAGGTGGAAAAGAACATGGAAAAACATTTTAAGTATCAGTTTGCGATCGTTATGTTTTTGATGTTCTTGATAGGTATTTCCAGTATTTACTTTCTGGCAAATAACTATTTCACCACTAAAGATATGTATGAACACCCGTACCGGGTAAGTAATGAATTAAAAAAGTTTGAAATTTCAGTACAGAAAATCCACTTAGCGTCATCAGTTAGCGAGAACATTGATTTTCGCAAGGTAGGCCAACAGGATGCTGCAAATAGAGGCAGCTTGAAAAACATTGCTACTTTTTATCTTGGTAAGACAGAAGATGTAGATAATGTCATTCAATTATACGAACAGTGGTTATCTTTACGCGTTTATGCGCGTGACATTACATTACCATCATCTTCTGATGACGAAGAAAACGTATTTAATAAATTAATCCTTGCTGTAAATAAACTCTCGACCTTTGCTGATAATAAAGCTGCTGAACTTTATGAGAAGGCAAAAAACGATGCCTTGTTTTCTGCCATCTATATTGGCATTTCTTTAATAGCAGCAGGCATCGTTGCAGCATTTCTTTTCTGGCGCGCGTTTAAAGATTTACGTGAAATTGCTGCTAATCGAAAGCAATATCGATTTTTGATTGATCAAAATGTGATGATTGCAGCAATTAACGATGAGGGTAAAATTTTTGAGATAAGTAATCATTTAAGTCGTTATCTATCGATGACCAAGGAAGGCTTGATAAATCATCAGGTTAGAGATGTATTTTTTGCTGGCGAAGACATTCTATTTAATGAAATGTGGCAGGATGTAAACTCTGGTGCGACTTGGAATGGTGAGATTAAACTTATCAATGAAGGCGAATCAAAGTGGATAGGTATTGATGTATTGCCTATGCAAGGCAGTGATTACAGTTATTCTGGTTTCCGCTTATTGGCGCGAGATATAACAAACCGTAAATCACTGGAACATATTTCAATTACCGATACTTTAACGGGATTATTAAATAGACGAACTTTAGATGATACCTTGGATCGTGCAACTAGAATTGCTCAGCGAAATAAAGAGCCCGTTACAATTGCAATGTTAGATGTCGATTTCTTCAAACAATATAACGACACCTATGGCCATGCAGCTGGTGATAACGTGTTAACCGGGATAGCCGAAGTATTTAGTGATATGTTGGCTCGGGCGAATGATTTTGTATTTAGAGTTGGTGGTGAAGAGTTTGTCATTATCTTTAATAGCAAAGATGTTGCGAGCTCTAAAGAATATATTGATAAAATCCGACAAGCTGTCCGAGATTTAGAGATAGTGCATGAAAAAAGCACAGTGGATAGTTGCATTACTATCTCAATCGGGGGCGTCTTTTTTGATGGTAAAGGAGCGACAGATGGGCAGCTTTTGTTATCTGATGCAGATGCAAACCTTTATCGAGCTAAAGAGAAGAGGAATCATTCGGTTCAAACCGTCCTTGGTAAACCGGTAGTTGTAGATATAGAAGAAGCTAAAGCTTAGGCTGAGAACGAAGAGCCACAGCCACACGTGGAGGTAGCGTTAGGGTTGCGAATAACAAACTGCGAACCTTCAATGCCATCCGTGTAATCTATTTCTGCGCCAGCTAAATATTGGAAGCTGGTTGGATCAATTAACAAGGTTACGCCGTCTTTTTCAACTTGGGTATCGTCTTCGCCAATTTCTTCTTCAAAGGTAAAACCATACTGGAAACCAGAACAACCGCCACCGGTAATAAATACACGTAGTTTAAGTTGATCATTGCCTTCTTCAGCAATCAATGCGCTGACTTTAGAGGCTGCTGCATCAGTAAAATTAACAGGGCTAGGTACTTCACTAGTCATGGGGAAACTCCAAAATATATAACTTATACGACAATTATCCAATTCTGAGTAATTTAGTCAAGAATTAGTCGACTCTTAGATGTCTATTTTGTAAGGAAAAAGCCTTATTCAGGGCATGGAACAACTGAAAAGGCAGTATCCACTCCGCTAGAGATATAAGCCCCTAAATCAGGAGCTTGAAAGACTCGGATAGAAACACGGGTGGCATCAGAATGATACGAAAGCGGTTATTTTAACCTGCCGCCAAGAACCTGATTATTTAATCGCGCACTTGTTAACGTGCCAACCTTAAGTCTGGCTCCGACAGATTAAGCTTTCCTGACATTGTGAATCGACATTAGAAAAGTGACAACGAGGTCACTTTGGGTGTTAAATAGTCTCGGAGTACCTCGGAGTGTGAATAATGTCTCTGAATGAAATACCTAAGCCCGAACTAGAAGATGAGCTGGTACGGTTGCGTCAGCAGCTAGCTGAGTATGAGACGATCTTTAATGCGGGCTCGATCTACTTCTGGTATAAAGATGCGCATAATCGTATCTTACGTGTTAATAATGCGGCTGCGGCATTAGACGGTCGTGAGCCTGCTTTTTTTGAAGGTAAGCGTACCGAAGACATCTTTCCTAAAGAACAAGCAGCAGCTTTCTATAAAGATGATTTGCAAGTCATTAATTCCGGCAAGCCTAAACTTAATAATGTTGAGCTACACACTCCCTCAGGTACTAACGAAACTCGTTGGTTAAAAATCAGCAAAGTCCCCACGCGTGATGAGAATGGCCAGGTTAATGGCGTGATCGCTTACGGTTTTGATTTAAGCGATGAGGAGAAGTCAGAGGTTGAGGTCGAACGCTCTAAAACCTTGCTGGAAAGCGTGATCAATGGCATTTACGACCCCATCTTTGTTAAGGATGAAAAACATCGTTTTCTGCTTTTAAACGACACCATGTGTGAAATGATGAAACAGTCGCGCTCAGAATTATTAGGTAAATCGGATTATGATTTTTTCTCGAAAGAGCAAGCCGATATTTTCTGGGCGCATGATGATCTAATCCTCGGTTCAAATGATGTCGACATTAATGAAGAAGAATTTACCCGTGAAGGTCAAACAAGCACGCTATCCACCATTAAATCCTCATTTATTAACCCCCTCACCGGCAAAAGAAACTTAGTGGGTTCTATTCGAGATATTACGGCGCGTAAACAAGCTGAAACTGAATTGCACCAACTACGGAGTTACTTGGCCAATATGATCGATTCTATGCCTTCGGTCATGATTGGGGTGGATAAAGAGGGGACGGTAACCCAATGGAACCTTGAAGCTGCCCGGGTAACGGGGGTAAACAATAATGATGCGATAGGTCAGTCATTGGCGCAGGTGTATCCTCGCCTCGGCCCCGATATGCAGGGTGTTAATAAGGCGATCTCGACCCAACGTGAAGTGATAGAGTTAAAACGAGCCTATCAACATGATGACAAAACTTGTTTTGAAGATATCACCATTTATCCGTTGGTGGCGAAGGGGCTGAAAGGCGCGGTAATTCGTGTAGATGATGTATCTGAACGGGTACGTATTGAAGAAATGATGATACAGACGGAAAAAATGCTCTCCGTCGGTGGTTTAGCAGCAGGTATGGCCCATGAAATTAATAATCCACTTGCCGGAATGATGCAAACCGCTAATGTAATGATTAATCGTTTGACGCTAGAAGATATTCCAGCCAATCTGGCTGCTGCGAAGAGTGTGGGTACCAGCATGACTGTGATTCATGATTTTATGGAGCAGCGTGGGATCTTTCGTATGCTGGATGCCATTAATGAGTCGGGCGAACGTGTCGCTGGCATAGTCGATAATATGCTTAGTTTTGCTCGGAAGAGCGAGGAAAACTCCTCTAGTCATAATATCAATGATTTATTAGATAAATCGATTGAATTATCAGCAACGGATTATGATTTAAAAAAACAATATGATTTTAAATCTATCTCTATCATTAAAGATTATGCCGATGACATTCCTTTGCTACCGTGTGAAGGAGTGAAAATTCAACAAGTGTTTTTAAATCTATTTCGTAATGGCGCGGAAGCGATGCAAGAAGCGAAGGTGGCACAGCCAACGTTTACCGTGCATAGCTATTTTGATCGGGAACATGATAGTGTATGTATAGCTATAGAAGATAATGGTCCAGGTATAGACGACGAAGTACGTAAACGAATCTTTGAGCCTTTCTTCACGACGAAACCCGTGGGTATCGGAACAGGTTTGGGATTAAGTGTGTCTTATTTCATTATCACCGAAAATCATGGTGGTGAAATGACTGTTGAATCAGAACTGGGCAAAGGGGCCCGGTTTTGCATCCGATTACCGTGTAATAGCAATGGAGAACAACCGTGAACACCATTTTAATCTTGGATGATGAAGATGTGGTAAGGCAGAGCTTCGTTGATTACTTCGAAGACAATTTGTGGCGGGTTGTGCAAGCTGAAACGGCTGAACAAGCATTAGACTTATTGGAAACAGAACAGCCTGAAGTAGCCCTTGTTGATATACGTTTGCCAGGTATAGACGGCGATGAGTTTATACGTGAAGCGATAGAACGTCAG
>NVRG01000142.1 GCA_002400805.1 Gammaproteobacteria bacterium | reverse complement strand
CACGGGTGCGTAACGCGTATACAATCTACCTTTTGCTGAGGGATAGCCCAGAGAAATTTGGATTAACACCTCATAGTATGATGATTTGGCATCAAGATATCATTAAAGGTTATGGCAGAAGATGAGTATGCATACAAAGGTGGGGATTTAGCGATCATCTTTACTAACCAAATACTAAAAACCAACGACGAAAGCCTTTCTTCTACCGCAATAGCTATTATTGACGCTATAAATAACTGTTTTGAATATCGCAATTTGACTGAAGAGGAAGAGGCGCTAGTTGAACGTTATAGTGCGCAAAGTTCGCTTAAGGCATCGGCAATGAGTGAGGGGGATTCATGAGTTCTCCCCATTCGAAACGTTTTCAGTTTGTTGATGAAGAGTCTGCTGGCGATAAGTGGTTGGCGTTTTATCGAGAGTCCATTGCTAGCTATAGAAAATGGTTTTTAAAAGAGGGTGAGTTGAGCCGGCCGAGCTATATGCAATGCAAACAAGCGTTAGAACAATATATGCCTGAACTGGTGCCAATGTGGGAAAAGTTACTTGAGCTATGCGATGCCGATGATGTTGACGCTAGACTGTTGAGTTTCTATTGCCCTACTCCCTATATATCGGGTTGCTCCCAAGCAGTTTGGATGCGTTACAACCCCGTATTGGTTCGAAATTATGACTATGACCCGCTCCTTTGCGAAGGGCGTATTTTAAAAACCAAGTGGCATGATCAATCAGTCATTGCCTCCAGCGATTGTCTCTGGGGTGTGTTGGATGGAATGAATGAGCATGGCCTGTCTGTTTCCTTGTCCTTTGGCGGCCGTGAAGAGGTTGGCGAAGGGTTTGGCATCCCGATTATTCTGCGATACATTCTTGAGTTTTGCAAAACCACCGCAGAAGCCGCAGAAGTACTTTGCCGAATCCCCACTCACATGGCGTATAACGTTACTGTGTTGGATGCTAACTTTCATATTACAACAATAGAGCTCGCCCCCTATACAGAGCCCAGTGTTTCCAACATTCCTCTAGCAGTGAATCATCAAGGCGACTTTGAATTAACCAACTACGGTATGTTTTCAAGGTCCTATGAAAGGAAACAAGAAATAATTGATAAACTTTACGATCCGCTTATCAATATTGAATCCTTTATCAATGCCTTTGAATATGAACCTCTTTTTGCCTCCAAGTATAACGAGGGATTTGGTACGTTATACACGGCAGTTTACAATCCTCAACTTAAAGCGATGGAATTTCGCTGGCCCTATCATCTTAGAGCCTATCAATCATTTGAGTATTTTGAGGAAAAAGAAATATGGGTGAATTACTAATATGATCCACATAGGAGTCAACTCAACTGGCCAGTTACCGGTCGCCATAAGAAATATTCTTATGGCTATTTTCTTTTTTATGGCTGTTTTATTTAGTTTGGCTCTTTTCTTTAGTTTATCTAGGGCCGCTAACGCCTCATCGTGGGAGCACAGTTTGAGTGGAGATTACCTCAACAGTACTTTTGATGGAACAACCAACAAAGAAGCGGTAAGCAACATATCACTGCAGCTAGACACTTCCTACTTGGATTCTTTTAACGTGGGTGTCATCTACCGCAATACGTTAATAACAACCGAGTTGGATACGTTTAAGCAACAAGAGTTTGGTCTAAACGCGCATAAACATTTCTATTCGGACATGCTGAATGGGCGGATAACACTAGGAGGGAATCGTCAGGTAATCACAGGAAATGCAGTAGACCCTACTCTTGGAGAAACCACCACGAGCGCTGCGGGGGTTAAATACATCAATTTTTCCAAGTCCTTCTACACCGACTTACAGTTTTCTAACAGTGTGCATGATGCAGGAGTAGATGTTCTCCAAAATAATTTTACTATTGGTTTCAGGCTCTTTTCGCCAAGATACTGGTTGCAAGCAAGGCTCTATAAGATCGAAGTAGAAGATCTAACCGAAAAAATTGACTACCAATCAATTGACTGGCTATTCCGCTACTGGATTGAATCCGAAGCGCTACTCTTTCTTGATAGTGTATATATCGGCGCCATCAGCGGGAATCGTCGCCTCGCGTACGATCCAGATTCTTATACTACTTGGAATCTAGACAACGAACAGACATCTTATGTAAGAATAGGTTTTGGTTGGGATTTGCGTAACAATAGTGACATCTCCTTAGTGTTAGGATCCAGTGATCATCGTACTGTTGATCAATTAGAAGAATATACAAGCCGATTCGCCTACCTTAGTTTCAAAAAGACGTGGTAATAATTATGACAAAACTAGTAAAGATAATCCTTACATGCGCTCTTGTCTCATGCAGCACGGCAAGTTTTGCGATATCTGACACCGCATGGTTAGAATCATATACGCTAGAGATATCCGGTGAATATCAAAAAGCGATCAATGTGATCACTGAAGATTTAGAAACCCCTAGTTTGCGCGAATTTGCTCATATGCGTTCTGCTTGGCTAAAGTACTTACTTGGGAAACACAGTCAATCCATAGGTTATTACAAAAAAGCCATTAAAATAAACCCAAAAAGTATCGATGCAAGATCAGGTCTTATTTTGCCACTTATTGCCCAAGGTCGATGGGCTGAAGTTGAACGCTCAGCAAAGCAAATCCTAAAACTAGCCCCTTCCAACTATCAAGCTCGTGTTTATCTAATGGCGGTTGCTGAAAAGAAACGCTCATGGGAAGCACTCAGGGGTTTAGCGCTAGTTGTTGTCGCCAGCTATCCAAGCCAGGTCGATGCATGGGTCTATTTAGCAAGATCTGAACATCATTTGGGCAATGACCTGAGGGCTAGCCAAGCTTATAACAACGTGCTGATTCGTTACCCTTCGAACCTAGAGGCAATTGCGTATTTCAAAAATAGGTAGTTGCCCATTGCCCCATGAAGAGTTACTTTACTCTTTAGTCACAAATCCCCTACGCATTTGTTGCAATCAACACCAATTCATTCCATTATCTCGCCACTATATATAGGAAAGTGTGTCGATTATAGGAAAGTGTGTCGATCCATAAAACTTAAGGCCCTAAGCGCCTGCTGGACAAATACCTACAGGTTTGTATTTGGCGTTGAATCATTGAGAGGTTGTAGTGATATTTCAAACACGTAAGTTACATTTCAGTATCATTTGGTTAATCACAATCGCTCTCATATCGTTTGACGTCAGCGCAAAGAAAGGCCGGCGCCCCCTGCCTAGCTTGGAATCAACAACAGAGGGCTATATTGACGGCGTAGCGACAACTGATTTTGAAAGTACACACAAGCCATCCATTAACATCGACTACGGTGACGACGGCCTAGTGAGGATAGTTGTCACAACCCCACTGGAGAGTTCAAGCTCCCATCGCATTACCCGACATTCCATATTGGATAGCGATAAGACCATGTTGATTAAGAGCAGATTTAACTCCTTAGAGCACAAATTGACCAGCTCAAACTATACATTTCGGCATTCACCCGGAAAGTATTATGTGGAAAGCGTGTGCAATAAGCATGGCCGATGGCTAGAGCCTTTCGAAATCACTGATTGATACAGGTTATAAGTAACGATTGGTGCTCCCACTAAGTAAGCAAACCTGCCCGCCACCTAATAAATATAGGTTTGGTGCCACTCCGGGCCTTTAGATTCCTTATTGCTTGTTATACTTTTGATATCAACAAGTTACCCCTGCTAAAAACCAACGTATTTATTCGGTGAATACCGAACATATCAAATATTTATTTAATTTATTTGGCCTATTTCGTTAGACTTGCGCTCGAATTCATACGTTCCCTATTGCAGGTTTATCAGTGTAGGTTGCGTTACCATCCACCAAATTGAGGAATCACGTAATATGTCATACTCATCAGACATCGATGCAGCTGCCAGCCTTATCACATCTAAAGGTAGTTCTTGGGATACAATCAACCCTGAATCAGTTGCTCGTATGCGCGCGCAAAACAAATTCAAAACGGGTCTTGATGTAGCAAAATATACTGCTGATATCATGAACGCTGACATGGCTGCATTTGATGCAGACAAGACTAAGTACACTCAGTCTCTAGGTTGCTGGCACGGTTTTATCGGCCAACAAAAAATGATCTCAATTAAGAAGCACTTCGATGGAAAAACTGACCGTCGTTACTTGTACCTTTCTGGTTGGATGGTAGCTGCACTACGTTCAGATTTCGGTCCTCTACCTGATCAGTCAATGCACGAAAAAACATCTGTTGCGAGTCTTGTTGAAGAACTATACACATTCTTGCGTCAAGCTGATGCACGTGAACTAGGCGGTCTTTTCCGTGCTCAAGACGCTGCTAATGAAGCAGGCGATTCAGCTAAAGCTGCTGAGATTCAAGGTCAAATTGATAACCACGTGACTCATGTTGTGCCAATTATCGCTGATATCGATGCCGGTTTCGGTAACGCTGAAGCGACTTACATAATGGCTAAGCAGATGATCGAAGCCGGAGCTTGTTGCCTACAGATCGAAAACCAAGTTGCTGATGAGAAGCAATGTGGTCACCAGGACGGTAAAGTAACTGTTCCTCACGCTGACTTCCATTCTAAGATTCGCGCATTGCGTTATGCTTTCCTAGAGCTTGGTATCGACAACGGTCTTATCGTTGCCCGTACTGACTCTGAAGGTGCTGGTCTTACTAAAGAAATCGCCGTTGTTAAAGAGCCTGGCGATCAAGGCGACCAATACAACGCTTTCCTAGATGTTGAAGAAATTGCCGTAGCTGACATGGCTGAAGGCGACGTATGCTTTAACCGTAACGGTAAGCTTGTTCGTCCTAAGCGTTTACCTTCTGGTCTATATCAGTTCCGTCAAGGTACTGGTGAAGAGCGTTGCGTATTTGACAGCATCGAAGCTATCAAAGCAGGTGCTGACCTTCTTTGGATCGAAACGGCAACACCAAGCGTTCAAGATATCGCTGATATGATGAACGAAGTACGTAAAGAAGTTCCAGATGCTAAGCTTGTTTACAACAACAGCCCATCATTCAACTGGACACTAAACTTCCGTCAACAAGAGTTTGACGTAATGGTAGCAGCCGGCGAAGATGTATCTGCTTATGATCGTGCAGCTCTAATGAATGCTAAGTATGATGAGACTGACTTGTCTGCAACTGCTGATGAGAAGATTCGTACATTCCAAGCTGATACAGCTCGTGAAGCGAATATCTTCCACCACTTGATCACTCTACCGACTTACCACACAGCTGCGTTGTCTACTGACAACTTGGCTAAAGAGTACTTCGGTGAAGCCGGTATGCTTGGTTATGTTGCTGGTGTACAGCGTAAAGAGATCCGTCAAGGTATCGCATGTGTTAAGCATCAGAACATGTCTGGTTCAGACATGGGCGACGACCACAAAGAATACTTTGCTGGTGAGAACGCTCTTAAAGCTGGTGGCGCGAAAAACACTTCTAACCAGTTCTCGTAATTTGAGACTGGCTAATTAAGCTTTTTCATTTAAAGCTTAACGTGTTTCAAAAGGCGACTTTCTTAATTGAAAGTCGCCTTTTGTTTAACTGAGTTTAAAACTTCGACCTGCAATCGAATGCCCCACACCAAAGGTAAATGAATGATGAGTGATACTCCAAACTATCTACAGGACGCGACAAATCTGTTAACAAAAGACGGTTTTGCTACAGGCGGTGTTTGGTATCACGGAACTTCTTCTTCCCTGGTAAGCTCAATTAAGTCTTACGGCCTTAAGCGTTCAGGCGACAAGGCGATGAAGCAAGCCGCGAAAAGCACGATGGCAACGATTGGCAATAGCTATACTGAATCTATCGAACCCGTATTTTTGACGCAGAGTAAAGAGCTTGCTTACTACTGGGCGGAGCAGACTGTTAAAGAGCGAAGTGTTCGTTTCGAGGGTGAAGAAAGTCCAGTGGTTTTTGCAGTTGAGTTACCCAAAGAGCAGAATGCTAAGGTTCGACCTGATGTTGGCGCAGCTAGTTTATTGATGGTTAAAGAAGGTGAGGCATACATGGCTCATGTCGCTAAAATCTACCAGGATTGCAGTGCTGGTGTGCTTGATATTGATTTGATGAAGGCCCATCGTTTAGAGTATTTGAATAAGCTTGGAATGGCCTATATCGACAAAGACATTGACGCTGAGTTCGTATCACTTGTTTCTGGGTGAGTATTAAAATCTTTGTGCATCATTCTGCTACTGTGTTTTATCAACAGCAAACCATCTAGTCGACTCTATTGTTCTCTAGAGCGTGAAGACACGGCAAACTTCGACATAGCTCGTGCAGCAAACATTTCCATCATGTGATCACTCTACCGGCTTCCCACCCAGCAGCACTGCCTGCTGAGATTTCTATAGATAATCCTGAATATCCACCGAATCGATTTGCTCCTTAAGTAGATATTCGTTTGCATATTGTGAATAGGCTCCGGACGTTAAAAATAATTCAAAAAGATCAGCATCAATATGTTGATCCTTGCGCATAAAGCCCATTATTTTCAATGACTCGGACAATTTTTTTGGTTTCTTATAAGGCCGATCTGCCGCGGTTAGGGCCTCGAATATATCTGCAATCGCCATCATTCTGGCAGTCAATGGCATATCTTCCTTTTTTAATCGCCTTGGATATCCAGTACCATCCATTTTTTCATGATGGCCACCAGCAATCTCTGGCACTTTTCTCAGGTGTTTGGGATACGGTAGATTTTCCAGCATAATAATGGTTTGTACAATATGATCGTTAATTTTATATCTTTCTTCTTCTGTGAGAGTGCCACGTTTAACTGAAAGGTTGCTTAGCTCACCGCGATCATATTTGTACTTTGGTTGCTGCAGCTTAAATCCCCAACGATTATCAGTTGGCATAACGTCCTGAGCATCAAATTCAATCAGGTGTTCTACTTTATTGTCTAACAATTTCTCAGTAACTGGTAATGTCTTTGCCGGTTGTTTTTTCTTGCGTAGCAACTCCTCCCAGCTGATACCAGATCTATCATCCAGCGTGCGCTGCCAAGTTCTTTCTGCAATTTTATGCAATCGCTCAATTTTCTCCTGACTCATAAATTCGCCGCCAACGTTGCAATCAGCTACAAATATGAATTCCTCATCCAATTCCCTTAACGTTAATTCTAATTGGTGAAAATGCTGTTCGGCTTCTCTTTTAGAGCCAGCTTTAAGCTCATTGATGGCCTTTAATGTTTCAATTTCTCTATCGCGCTTAAGCACTTCAAAACGCATTCTCACTTCATGGATTCTATCATGTATGGTTTCTAACTTAGTGGACTTGTCAACAACATATTCCGGGGTCGTCACTTTTCCGCAATCATGCAACCAAGAAGCAAAGTGCAATTCCTCCCATTGATCTTCAGTCAGTGTAAAATCTCTGAATTTCTCATCCTGACTTTCACAGGCCGCGATGGCGAGCATTTTGGTTAATTCCGGAACTCGTTGGCAATGCCCTCCGGTATAGGGAGACTTAGCGTCGATCGCGCCTGCGATCAGTTTAATAAAGCTTTGCATTAATTCTTTTTGCTTGTGAATTAACTGACGACTTTGCAGAGTAACAGCAGAAAATCTACTCAACAACGTCATAAACCCCAACCAATCCTCACTAAACGATTGTTGGCCCTCAACGGAAATATTGGCGATAAATAGCAAACCAATAGCTTCTTCGCTGCGATTCAGGAGAGGAAGAGCAACGACAAGTAATTCTGCTGTATCAAGCTGTTCACACACGCCTTCCAATACAATATTACTCTTTGAATCGCGAACATATTTGAAAATTGCA
>NVRG01000141.1 GCA_002400805.1 Gammaproteobacteria bacterium | reverse complement strand
AAGTCCTGGTGCTTCAGTATTAATGGAAACTTGTACATTAGTAACGTCAGGGAATGCATCCAGATTAAGACGAGGAATAATAAAAAAAGAGGAAGCAGTTATTGCTATAAGAGCAATAATTATTAATAACCGGTTGCTTACAGACCAGTCAATCAATCGATATAACATGAGTTTTATCCTTTACTTTGATTAATGGCCATGTGGATCAAAACCGCCCTTGGCGATTTCAGCGGCGACAAAAAATGCACCGGACATCACAACCCGGCTACCTGCTTCGATACCTTTCACTTCACGCCACTTTCCAAAACTACGGCCTAATTCAACTTCAATAGCTTTAAATTGATTGGATTCATGTTCGACAAATACGGTCCAGTCACCATCAGCACCGCGCATTAAGGCTGTTTCTGGGACGGCTAATACTGGCTCTGTCGAGGCAAAGGAGAAATACACATCGGCAAATAAGCCGGGATGTAGGCGATGCGCTTGATTATTTATTAACATTCTCACCACTCGAGTACGAGTTTTAGGATCAATGGTGTGGGCTGCTTGACTGACGGTTGCGGTATAGAAATCATGGCCAACTTTGACTTGAGCTTTGGTGCCGGCAGGCAATTCAAGTTGTAAGTTGGGTGCTAATTTTGCTTCAACCCATAATTCCTCTTCATCGGCTAGGCTCATTAATGCATCACCAGCGGTAACGCGTTGTCCTTGATTGAAATCATCAGATAATACGGAACCAGCATTAACTGCTATCAAGGTATATTCTCCCAGCCCCAGTGATTTTTTTATCAACGATTGAATAGCACTTTTGGATAAACCATAAGCTAACAAACGTGCATACGCGGCTTCATGATTGGATTTGGCAGAGATAAACCGTTTACCGGCAACGGTTTTTTCACCTAATTTTTGAACCCGCTGCCATTCTGCATAGGCCACTTTGTAAGCAGCTTGTGCTACAGCGACTGATTCACTAAATAAAGTGATTAAGGCTTGGCCTTTTTTAACATGATCACCTAAGGCGACATGGCGATGCAACACCACTGAATCAACACGAGGCGAAACCAGATAACTACTATAGCCATTTTCTTTAATTTCACCCGGAGCATAAACCTGATAATCCATTTTCTGTGGTTTAAGCTCAGCGACGGTGATATTGGCAAGAACAGCTTGTTCAAATGAAATAGTTACGCCTGACGCATTGTCTTCATGGCTTTGCTTTTTTCCGTGACCGCTGGGATCACGCTCATCATCAGCGTGATTTTCGTCTTTTTTATCATGGTGGTTTTGGTGATCATCATGTCCCTTTTCTTGAACAGGATCATTAATAGGGGGGGAGAGGTCCTTGTCTTGTTCTGCTAGTGCATAGTTGGTAAAAACTGAGAATAAGACGATAACGACGATAAAATGTAATGTTTTAGTCATAATATATTCCAAGGTGTTATTTTTGTAATTGCTGTAAGGCAGTATTAATTCGACCAGCCTGTAATAGCCAATCGATATTGGCTAACTGAAACTGCATCTGTAATTCAATTCCGGCGGCTAAGCCCTCTGCTCGTTGTTGTAGAGCAAGTAAATACGCTGATGTGTTCATATCACCACTTTGCCATTGCTTGTCTAACAGGTTTTTACTACGTTCTTGTCTGCCTTTCATAATGGTTTGCCAACGATCATAGCGTTGCGAATATTCTTGCAATACGGACTGAGAAGATTGGATAGAAAATTGTTGTTTACGCATTACTGCTTGATATCGAGCTTCAGCAGACAATACTTGTTGATTGGCTGATAGGGCTTCATAACGAAAGTTATTACGCACATTTAAGGGAATGGACATGGTTAAACCAATAACATTACTCCCGTCTGTTTCAACTCTTCCAGCACTAATGCCAAAGGTAGGCTCAGCTTTGGTTTCAAGGCGGGCTAGTTCAGCGGATTGTCTTAAACCATCCCATTCGGCTTTAGCTGCACGAACTGTTGGATAATCCTTTATCGACGAGATAACATTATTAGGACTTTCAGAAAGACTATTTTTTGTTACCCATAACTGCTCAGGAATTTGCTCTGATTCAGGTGACCATTGGGGTAATTGTTGGCGTAAAGTTGCTTCTATTTGTTTAAGTTGAGCAAGGTTTTTTGCCGTTGTACTAAGATTTTTCGATAAATTTAAATAAGCTAATTCAGCATCTAACAGCCCTAAATCGCCTGTTTTTTGGCGAATATTAATAAGCTCTATTAGGGTTGATAATTGAGCTTCTTGCTCTCGAGCTAGTGATGCTTGTTGGTTAGCCGCTTGCCATTCAATCAGTGACAGTAATGCCTCGGCTGTTTTTTTCTGTACGGTGAACTCAAATGATTGGCGGGCAAGCTCTCGGCTATAACTCGCTTGGCGTTGACGCACATCACGTTTGCCCCACAAATCGAAGGTTTGTTTAACGCCAATGCGATAATTGTTAGATTGCCCTTCTCGATCAAATTCAGTTTCAAGTTCAGGGTTATATAATGGCATTTCTCGGCCATCAGCCAGAGATAAAGCGGCGTACATTTTTTCTTTGGCAGCAACAACGTCAGGATGTTGATTGATTTGCTGACTAAGCCATGCTTCCCATGATGACGGTGTAGAAGCAGCGGACACAGCACTCGGTAAATTGAGTATGCCTAGCATCCCCAATACAATGATTTTGGTAAATTTCACGGAATATTATCCTCATAATCGAATTAACTCGCGGACCAAACGAATAAAGATCGTTGGTCAAAAACTAACAAGAGTAGATCTGCGATTAAGCGATGGGAGGACGAATATCGGGAGGAAGTATCAGTGAATGGATAGAAGGATTGTATTCAGACAGTTTATGTTCAAATTGAGTGAAAATGGAGTTGCTGATGGTAAATTTTAAGTAAGCCATAACATGACTATGGCAACAATGATGGCAATCAGATTGAGTGATAATTGGAGCGTCAGTACTTTTATCAAATAGTACGATGTTATCCGTTACATTAGAATTATGAAAATTTTCATGAGTATCACCATGTGTATCCGAAGGGTGGGATTGGTATGTGTCAGCAATAGCAGCAACTGATTGCATAGCAATCAATACGACTATCAAATATGACAATACTTTCCTGAACATTCGAATTGTTTTCACCGTTTTTAAGTAAGTAGATATTCTACAAGTGTAATGAAATAAGTAGCCATAAGATTAATATTTAATCTAATAAGTTCCCGACACTGCAAATTACAGGCAATGATGTTTTATGAGATAAAACTACTAAGCCACTATAAATAGTGGCTTAGTGGTTATACTTTACATTATAGTCTTAGGTGATTTTTAGAACGGAATATCATCATCATAGTAGTCAGAACCGCCAGATGGTGCACCATACTCTGGGCCTGCAGAGGGTGATGCAGGTTGTGGCGTGGCCGCTCCTCCTTGTGGCGCTGCTGCTGGTGGATTATAGGCTGGGGCATCACCGCCAGTACTTGCTCCACGACTATCTAACATGGTCATTTCATTACCAATGATTTCGGTTGAGTAACGATCTTGGCCGTTTTGATCTTGCCACTTACGTGTTTGGATGCGACCTTCGATATAGACTTGTGAACCTTTGTGTAGGTATTGCTGTGCGACTTCACCTAGGCGGTTACGCAATACAACACGGTGCCATTCAGTGCGTTCTTTACGTTCACCAGATTGTTTATCTTTCCAGCTTTCTGATGTTGCAAGGCGTAAATTACAGATAGAGCCACCATTAGGAAATGCGCGACTTTCAGGCTCGGCGCCCAGTCTTCCTACGAGTATGACTTTGTTTACAGACATGGTGTGCTCCTATATTCGGATAACGTTAAATTTGAGTGGGTTATTCTACGACGACTGCGGACTAAATGCATCCAGAGCTTCTGCGTTAATTAACTCAGGGACGAATTTTACATAGGCTACTTGCTCTTCGACCACGACAATAGTTTCAACGACACCTTCGATTGCATTGATTTGTTGCGCAATATTATCCGCATTAGCCGGGGAAAGATTGTCGACGTGAATAATACGATTGGTTAAATGTCTGGGTGGTCGCATCGGCATGACAACAACTAGCCATATTAGCGTGAGCACCACACCGGCGATAAATACACCACTCAGTGCAAACTGCGTGTACATCAGGCCACCTAGGATGCCACCGAGAAATGCGCCAATAAACTGAGCCGTAGAATAGATACCCATGGCGGTGCCTTTATTTTCTAATGGACTGAGTTTAGACATCAGTGATGGCAGACTGGCTTCCAAGATATTAAAGGCGGTAAAAAATAACCATAAGCTGACTAATACGGCGACCAGTGAATTTGGCAGCATCGCCCAACCTAATTGAGATATTGCCAACACAACAATGGCGCCTAAAAACACCGGTTTCATTTTTCGGCGTTTTTCAGCAATTAAGATAAACGGCACCATGCTAATAAAGGCCAGTATTAAAATAGGCACATAGGCGAGCGAATGTTGATCTCTGGCTAAACCGGCATAGTCTTGTAAGGTTATCGGTAAGGCAAAAAAGCTGGTGGTCAGTAGACAATGCAAAATCATGATGCTGAACACCATGCGCATAATATCTGGATTTTTAAGTACTTTTTTGAATTGTTGCGGAATAGGTTCGATATCTCGATGATTTACACAGCGCGTGGGGGTGGGGATCCACAGATGTAAAACAGCGATACCCACTAACGATAATACGGCGGTGGCCCAGAAGATGCCGGATAAACCTATCCAGTGTTCTAGTGCTGCGCCGGATGCTAAGGCAATCGAAAATGACAGACCAATACTAATGCCGATGCTAGCCATGGCTTTGGTGCGGTGTTCATCACGAGTGAGATCGGCGGTTAAGGCCATAATCGCGGCAGCAATGGCCCCGCTACCTTGTAATAACCGACCAGCAATAACCATATAGATAGAGTCAGCATTTGCGGCCACTACACTGCCTGCTGCAAACAAAATTAAGCCCATGGTGATGACACGTTTGCGGCCGATACGGTCCGATAACATGCCAAATGGAATTTGTAATAAAGCTTGGGTAAGGCCATAAGCGCCAATTGCTAAACCAATTAGCATTGGGGTGGCACCAGAGTATTGATCTGCGGCTAAAGAAAATACCGGAAAAATCATAAATAAGCCTAGCATGCGTAATCCAAAGATTGCAGACAAGCCAGCAATACTGCGCTTTTCCAGTGAGGTCATTGAGGAGGTGTGATGTTGTTTTTGCGTCATGATGATGGGTAAGAGTATATTGATCTGTTTGATTCTTCAACGGAACACACGCTGAATGAAAAGCATAAGTATTCGTGGGGCACGTACCCACAATCTTAAAAATATCGATTTAGATTTGCCTAGAGATGCATTAATCGTGATTACGGGTTTGTCTGGTTCAGGCAAGTCTTCGCTGGCTTTTGATACCTTATATGCCGAAGGCCAACGCCGTTATGTTGAGTCCTTATCTGCTTATGCGCGCCAGTTTTTGTCGATAATGGAAAAGCCGGATGTGGATCATATAGAAGGTTTGTCGCCGGCCATTTCGATTGAACAAAAATCCACTTCCCATAATCCTCGTTCGACCGTGGGTACCATTACTGAAATTTATGATTATTTAAGACTATTGTTTGCTCGTGCAGGTGAACCGCGCTGCCCAACACACGATCAACCGCTAGTCGCTCAAACAGTCAGCCAAATGGTGGATTTAGTCATGGCAATGCCGGAAGGCCAGCGCATGATGTTATTAGCCCCAGTGGTGCAAGATCGTAAGGGTGAACATAAAGATATTCTGGAAAATTTACGCGCCCAAGGTTTTGTACGCGCGCGGGTGAATGGTGAGGTAATCGAATTAGATAGTCCGCCTGAATTAGAACTGCGAAAAAAACATACCATTGAAGCCGTGGTGGATCGTTTCAAAGTGCGAACCGATCTACAACAACGCTTGGCCGAGTCATTTGAAACCGCTTTAAACTTGTCGGATGGTATTGCCCGTGTTGTTGATATGGATGATGCGGCTAATGAAACCTTATTTTCAGCCAAATTTTCATGTCCTAGCTGTGGTTATTCGATAGCAGAACTTGAACCACGATTATTTTCGTTTAATAACCCAGCCGGTGCCTGTGGTACCTGTGATGGTCTGGGGATAAAACAGTTTGTTGATCCCGCTCGGGTGGTGGCTCATCCTGAAATGAGTCTATCGGCCGGTGCGATTCGCGGCTGGGACCGACGTAATGCTTATTACTTCCAGTTAATGTCATCCTTAGCTAAGCATTATGACTTTGATTTAGACACACCGTTTGAAGAACTGTCGGAGAAGGTTAGGCAAGTCGTGTTATACGGTAGTGGTCGCGTTAAAATCGATTTTAGTTATGTCAGCGATCGTGGTAAATCGGTAATACGCAATCATAACTTTGAGGGTGTGGTCCCCAATATGCAACGTCGTTATCTGGAAACTGAATCTAACAGTGTGCGTGATGAGTTAGCGAAGTTTCATGCCGTGCGTGCGTGTCCAGATTGTGGTGGTGCGCGGCTAACGGAATCTGCCCGTCATGTATTTATTGGTCAAACAACCTTACCGGAAGTGACCAGTATGCCGGTAGGCGAGGTAAGAGATTTTTTTAAGACGCTAACGTTGCCGGGCAAACGCGGTGAGATTGCCTCAAAAATCGTTTCTGAAATAGGCGATCGACTTACCTTTTTGGTAGATGTCGGTTTGAATTATCTAACCCTAGCTCGCAGTGCGGATACCTTATCGGGTGGTGAAGCGCAACGTATTCGTTTGGCCAGTCAAATTGGTGCAGGATTGGTTGGGGTGATGTATATCCTAGATGAACCGTCAATTGGCTTGCACCAACGTGATAATGAACGCCTGTTGGCCACGCTAACTCGACTGCGTGATTTGGGCAACAGTGTCATTGTGGTAGAGCATGATGAAGAAGCCATTCGGGCAGCGGACTATGTGGTGGATATTGGTCCGGGTGCAGGTGTGCATGGCGGTGAGATTGTGGCGCAAGGTACACCACAAGATATTATGGACAGTGAGCGATCACTGACCGGCCAATACCTGTCGGGCAAGCGAAAAATTGAAATGCCTGCAAAGCGAGAAAGTTTTCATGCGGGTCGCGTATTAGGTCTTCGTGGTGCCTGTGGTAATAATCTTCAAGATGTCGACGTCGATATTCCGGTTGGGTTAATGACTTGTATTACCGGTGTATCAGGCTCGGGTAAATCCACCTTAATTAATGACACCTTGTTGAAGGTGACGTCAAAATTCTTGAATGGTGCTTCTGATGAACCAGCTCCGCATAAAGAAATTTTGGGTTTAGACCAAATGGATAAAGTGGTGGCGATTAACCAAAGTCCGATAGGTCGTACGCCGCGTTCAAATCCTGCCACCTATACTGGTTTGTTTACCCCCATCCGTGAATTATTTGCCGGCACGCCAGAAGCGCGGGCGCGTGGTTATGGCCCAGGACGTTTTAGTTTTAACGTCAAAGGTGGGCGCTGTGAAGCGTGTCAGGGGGATGGCCTAATCAAGGTTGAAATGCACTTCTTACCCGATATTTATGTGTCCTGTGATATCTGTAAGGGCAAGCGTTATAATCGAGAAACCCTAGATATTCGCTTTAAAGGCAAAACCATTACGGAAGTACTGGCGATGACGATTGAAGATGCCAGTCAGTTTTTTACCAATATTCCAGTCATCGCGAAGAAGTTAGATACCTTAATGGATGTGGGTTTGACCTACATTACCTTAGGGCAAAATGCGACCACCTTGTCGGGTGGTGAAGCGCAGCGAGTGAAACTAGCCAAAGAATTATCGAAACGTGATACTGGCAAGACCTTATATATTCTGGATGAGCCCACGACCGGCTTACATTTCTTTGATATCGAGCAATTGTTAAAAGTATTACATCGCCTACGTGATCGAGGTAATACCATCGTCGTTATCGAACATAACTTGGATGTTATTAAGACCGCGGATTGGATTATCGATATGGGCCCAGAAGGCGGTTCCGGTGGCGGT
>NVRG01000140.1 GCA_002400805.1 Gammaproteobacteria bacterium | reverse complement strand
GAGCTCCTTTTGCTTGGCTTGGAGATCCTCTGAGTACTTCACTGTCTGCTTCCTGCTGACTTCTTTCTCGAGTAGTTCTCGCTGCTTCTTTTCTTGCTGGAGCTGCTCAGCGAACAACAATTAAATGCGAAACTTTGAATTATAGCAATACTTTCACAGCACCTTTCCATGATAATGGAGATTTGCCTGGATTAAATACCCGCTACGGGCATGATATTATCGATGTTCAATCTCACATCGGAAAATCACTTATATTCACTGTTACTTGTGATCATAAAGATCATAAAGGCGCTAAATTTACTCCAAGTAGCATTTGTCCGCTGCTTTCCAGACAATTTAACGGATACTCAAATTGGACAATTCTGGTTGAAGATGGGAGTGATAATGATAATAACGATACGGTTATTTTATTTGACAATTTTTCAGCAAATGCGTAACGGATAGAACTCAGTTTGTACTATTGAATAGCCAAAGATTAAAGCATTATATATTGTTTTAGTCTTTGGCTTTATTGTGCAGAACGGTTTATGCTGCGCTTTCGTGCCGACTTCTCGAATATAAACTTTTCGGCATGAAGTGCAGGTGCGTTATGTATATCATAAAACAGCGCAATCCTTTCACGATTCTCCTACCCCAGATTGATTTCTTTTGTAAACGCTCGTTTGTAGATTCACCTTTTTTCAAGGGAAGTACTTGTTTTAAGAGTCTATGGAACAAAAATGGAGCGAAAAGAACAATCATCTAGACCCTATCATTATTCCATCGGAATTAATATTTACGAAAAACAGTTCCGATGTAATAAAAATCATTTACATTTGCATCGTGCACGATATAAACGCACACGATTTAAAAACAGGTTGAGATGAAAAAGCAAGTTAAAACAACATTGGCACAAAATATATTTAGAATTCTTTTAGCCATTTTCATGATCTATGCTGGATTTAGCCACCTTACCTTTAATAGAATCGACTTTCAGGCTCAGGTGCCGGATTGGATTCCGATGAGTAAAGATTTAGTCGTCATACTTTCAGGTATAGTAGAAATGGCATTAGGTCTTGGCCTCGCTTTTTGGACAAATAAACGAGCGAAGTTCGGTTGGGCACTGGCTTTATTTTTCATCCTAATCTTCCCTGGTAATATTGCCCAATATTTGGACGGTAAAGATGCCTTTGGAGCATTAGACTCTGATAAAGCAAGGCTGATACGCTTATTTTTTCAACCTGTTCTCATTGCTTGGGCCTTATGGTCATCTGGTGCTTGGAAGTCATGGAGAGCAAATAAAACCGAAAACTAATGGACAATTTACTATTAAGCAATCAGATCTGCTTTCCTATCTACTCGGCGTCTAGACTTATCACAAAGGCATACAAGCCATATCTAGATGAAATGGGAATAACTTACCCTCAGTATTTAGTACTTATGGTATTATGGGAAAACGATCGCCTTTCGGTGAATCAAATTTCAGAAAAACTGCTCTTAAATACCAATACAATTTCCCCTTTATTAAAACGTATGGAGAAATTGGACCTCATACAACGAAAGAGAAGTTCTAAAGATGAACGCAGTGTTAATGTCCAATTAACAGATAAAGGAAGGCTGTTAAAAGATAAAGCCAAACCGATTCCTGAGCAACTTCTTAAGACTCTACTGAACGATAATATCGAATTATCAGATGTAATTCAGTTGAAAGAAATGCTCAATCAGTGCATTGAAGTTCTAACTAAAAAGAATACAGCTTGAATCATTTGTAAATGCTGTTGCGTAAGGTGGAATGAGAAAACATTCCACCTATTAATTTAAAAAACGCAGCTTACCTTATTTGTGTGTTATTCGCCATTATCATTAGCAATCGCTAAAGGATTTAAACTATTGTAGATCGCATTATTCATAGGGGACGTTTCTAGGTTTTTTGGTACTTGAATCCCTTTTTCAATATTTTCAATTAGAAAGTTCAGAACAGGTTTAATCTGTCTGGCGTAAATTTCCACATTTGCGAGTCTATCTTCATTGTCTCCGAATGATGGCCATGAATATGAACTGACAGTTGTTCTTATTTGTCGCTTCGTTAATTGATATTCTTTAGGCACATAATCCACATTATGGAAGGCCTTATTATCCTTTTTGAAAATCGGCATTCTATATTCAGCGTCTTTTCCCGTAGGAATTCCCTGGATACCTTTTACAACATGAATATCACCAGAAAGGTCATATTTATCAGCTGAGATATCACAAATCACAGCATCTGGTCTCAATATTTCCAATTGCTCTTGGTCAATTATATGCAGGTGATTACTTCCATCCGGACGATAAGTCGCATCAATCAAGAGATCGGCATTCGGCAAGGCAAATTTATTCATGAAACTTTTATCACCAGTCTCTCTGAAACCCAAAGCAACAACCTCAATTTGACAATTACCATTCTCAACAAGTTCTTGCCGTAAGCCGGTATAACGAAAGTTAGCCAAAGCATTAATTGCATTAGACCCAACTTTTCCAGTTCCCATTACATATGCTTTGATATGAGGTCGGAATTTTGAATACCATTTTTCATCTCCCCAAGATTCTTTTAGAGCAATAATCCCAGCTTTAATTGCATTGAAACTAGTGGCTCTTAAGTCTTCGATTACTCGCCTATTGTTTGCTTCATCAATTATTTCATCCAGTGAAATTGTATTGATCTTTCGATCATAAAACATTTTATTTCTACTGTCGTGTGTGTTATAATGTAAGAAGGCCAATAAAGTTTGCCCCTCACCCATCATATCAATTTCCATTTGGGATGGCGCTGTAATACAGATAACATAATCAGATTCAGAAAACACTTCTTTCTTAGTCTTAAAGGAAACATTATCTGACTGATAATCAGATTCAGAAAATCCGATATCATGTCCATACCCCTCTTCAAGGTATACTATAATTTTACCTGAACTAGCTATTGCTTCTACTAAATGAGGTGGGTAAGACCGTCTAATTCCTTCAATTAGGTCCATTTCTGGGAATCCAAATATTTTCATGTTTTTTGTATTATTACTAACGTTCAAAGTTATGCGTAGTACGGCACAAGAACTAAAATTATTTTCTCAAAGTTAAGAATGATTCTCTTCTAAAATTTATATTCCTAAGGGTATAACCCTAAAGGTTTTTAAGGTCTTGTTGTATGCCGTTTTCTTCTGTTAAAATTTAATAGATCACCTACTAATCAAGTGTTTATCTAAATCTATTGGACTACTATCCTTTTGTTTTCCCTTAGCAATACTGGTAGGAGACTTACTTCCAAAGTTCAATCAGATAATTCACCACATTTTTACTACTGATGCCTTCAATAGCGTCTGGTGAAACCTGTTGGGAGATTGATTCAATAATGGACGGATATCGGCTTGCATCTGCATGTTCTTTAAAGTAAAAAGGAACTCTTGATCGGTCAGGATGAGTGTCAGTACCGAAATAATCAGCACCAAAACAAATGGAGTTGAAACCTCCAAGTTTAATTCCGTAATTGATATGCTCGTACAGGGCATTGGGATCCTCGTTGTTTACAAATGCTCTCAAAAAATTAACCCCTATGATTCCTCCTTGTTGGATGATTTCTTTTGCAATATTGTCAGGGAGGTTACGCACGTGATCGAAAACCTTTCGGTAATTCGAATGACTGGCCAGAATATGCAGGTCCAAATTGTGTTTTGAAATGTAATCTAGGATATCTTGGGCCAAGGCATCACTGGCATGTGAAAAATCAACCGCAATTTTTCTTCCGTTCAAATACTGAAGTAATGTTTTTCCATCTTCCTTTAACCCTACTTCGCTGTTATTTCCTCCGCCAAATCTATTTTCCGCGTGGTGTGTAAATCCAATGTACAAGATTCGTGTTGTGTTGGTGATGATTTGCTCCAATCGCTTTAAGCCAATTTCCAGTGACTCATCCTCTTCGCAAAACCCAGAGGCATTTTCAATCGCTGCAATCATACCTAACTTGGACGAAGTAGCAATTTGACTTAAGGTGTTTTCGTCATGTATCAAGGTGCAATCATTCGGGTATTTGGCAAGGAAGGATGCAAAGATCTCACTCTGTCTTACGGCCAATGCTGAGCTTCCCTTTTTGGTCGCTGTAAAAATGGCCATCACTTGCAGTTTCACATTTCCTTCAGCCAACGCTGGAAAGGAACAACCAATACCATCTCGTTTGAAAGGGTCTGGATTCGGCATGTTTAACATATGTGCGAGCAGATCGCAGTGTAGATCAATAACTGGGTAGTTCATGTATATTCCTAGTATTATAGTTTTTCCTTAAGATGGATAACCGGAGGTTCTGTTCTTATTTTTAAAATGGTATACAACGTTCTGGCACTATGTTGCATAGTAGCTTATTGGAATTGCCTTTCGCTCGTTTTTTTAATTACAAATTCTGACCAATTTGATTTACATTTCCCCTTAGTTAGGCGCAATCGATATTTGCCTTCATCTAATTCCTTTCCCACGGGTTCTGTCATAATCAAACTGTTTAGCTCGAACTCCTTTATCACCTTTTTATCTGGTGCCAATTGGTATTCATGTCCCTCTATTTCAGCTTGCGAAGGATAAGTAATTGAGGATAACATTGCTGTATTGTTATAGGCTAAAACACTGCTATCTGAAGAATCGATTAATTCAAACGTGCAGTCGTACCACAAACCACCAGTATAAGATGTGGGATGATCCAAGATCAAATGAATAGTATTATCAGAAATATTCGTCAGAATAATTTTAACCCTAAGACTGTCTAAAGTCGAAATAGTATCTTGATTAAGGTTGAGCCTAATACTAAATTGTGACGTACTATCATTGCGCGAGTATATTACAGTTGATTCATTAATATCGTTTTCAGAAGTGATATTACTTTCTGACTCGTTAATATTTGAGTCAGAAGCATTGTTGCAACCGAAAGTGGATAGAAGCACAATAGCTGCAAGTATCTGTATGTTTCGAACTAATTTTACTGTCATCTTAATTACCTATAACGATTCATGCTAAACTGGCGTGCTCCTTTTTAGCTGTGATTCGTATTGGAATTAAAGGTAGTTATTTTCGAGTAAGCTAGTTTTGGTATCTCGGTCAAGGCGCACCCAAACTTTCTATTGTAGATACAGTTTGAATAAACCTTCGTTTTAATGGGCTAATTTGTTATTACGTTCCTTTTATTCTTCAAAATATTGATACGAATATTCATACACTCTAGAGAAATCTGACCAAGTTATTTCCTCTTTTACTAGACGATTATCCAAATAATAATATTTACTCGATGAATTATAACCATTCCTGTTGGAGGAAGTAGAGGTAACTAATCGACCATTCTCATAGAAATAAAATTGCTCACTCAAGTAATCGTCAAAACCATGAGATCTTTTAACGAGCTTATTCTTTCTGTTGAATTTGAATCTGGTTATTGTTGTTTGATAGCTACTTTGCTCTTTCTCATAAATCAAATTCCCTAGTCTATCTTGTTTCTTTACGACTTGAAAATACTGTATCTCATTTTTGTAACAAGTATATATAGTCATTCGTTTCTTGTGCACTAGAGTGTGATATTCGTTAGAATCAAGAATATTCCTCAATTCGGAGTTCTTTGGAATTACAGATTCAACAAGATCAATAAGGTCGTTTCTAGTTTTAATAGAACTTAGTAACTCATTATTAACGGCATTTTCTGAAGAATGCTTCACAAGCTGCTCTCGTAGTCCTGTAATAGAGTCATAATCATACCGAATGATGCGGAGGAAATCTTCCGTTGCATGATAATTATACACGACTTTATTGTCAGAATATACATAGCTATCAATGAATATATGTTTCGATTTGTCTGTCCAATATTGAATGTCTTTCTGAAATATCAGTAAGGAGTCAGAATCGAACGATTTTATATCGCGAATTGTGTCATTTCGCGACGTAATGATTGAAATTGGTAGCAGTTTCGTCTGAGCACTTATAGAAAACTGAAAGCCAAGCAATATTATGAATGATATTTTTCCGAGTGTATTTGTCATCTAATAATTACGGTCAAAGTGAATTGTGTGTTTTATATGGAACATAACGATTGAATAAACTCCAGGGCCCTTTTTTCTGACCAGTAAATCCCTCCTCGCTTAATAAATCCTACGTGCCCACCTTGATCGGGCATTTCAAGGTCTACAAATTCGTGCTTGGTACACTCCTCTATTGGATAGCAACTTTGAGGAAGAAAAGGGTCATTTTTGGCGAGGATTATCAGCGTCGGTATACCAATTGATGGAATAAATTGCTTGCTGGAGCATTTCTGGTAGTAATCGTCTGCATTCTCAAATCCAAATAAGGGAGCGGTATAGTGATTGTCAAAATCTTTCAGAGTCCTTACCTTGTCATCGTTTTCTGAGGGTATAAGTCCTGGGAATTGTACTTTTTTAACTTCAATTTTCCCTTTCAGACTTCTAAGGAATCGCCTTCTATAAAGAGAATTTGATTTTTTATCAAGATTCATAGAACAGCCTTTTAGGTCAACTGGCACGGAAAACACAACGCATCCTTTTAAGGCCGGACTAATTGGTTTTCTATTTTCTCCTAAATACTTTAAGCTGATGTTACCTCCAACGCTGAACCCTATTAAAAATATTTCATCGTAACCCTGTGCTACGTGCTCAACAACAGTATGTAAGTCTTCAGTAAATCCGCTATGGTACATAAGCAGATTTTTATTCATTTCACCACCACATCCTCTGTAGTTCCATGCGCAAACCCCGAAGCCATTTCGGGCAAAATAACGGGCCATACCAGCGACATGCGAACTATCTGAATCACCTTCCAGCCCGTGGGAGAGTATTACACACTTTTTTGAATCTGATTTTATAGTATCAAGAATCAGGAAATCATTATCTGGAGTTTCTATTTTTTCCCGTGAGTAGAAATCAGTATTAATTTTGCGAAAAATGGATGGAAATATTGTTTGAATGTGCTTATTCCAGAAACCGAATGGAAGTTGGTAATTTGATTGAATTATTGCCATACCATGTAATTATCAACTCCTACAATATACTTTTTGACCAGAAACAGGAAACTGTTATTGTTGCCCTGTAGCAAAAGAGATAAGATATTAAGTGTCCAATTCATTCTACTATTCTGACTAGTTTTTTTATCTCGAAAATCAACATCTCACAGGAGACAGGGGTAATTAAGCATGCCGTTTCTCAGTGAAGAAGTCGTAAGGACTTTTTACTAGAAACGAGTTTAAAGATAAGAATAGATTCTTACACGGTAATGTATTGAAACAATCCTAAAGGCTTCTTAGGTGATGTTAGTAGCATCTCAATCGAATTCTACTTCTGTAAGTTTGTAGGACATCTTAGTAATGATTAGCTTACTTAAGCTTCCATATTCGGAATAATCATTTTTAACAGCTTCAACGATACTTTCCAACGTTGTTTTATCGGTGTTCACTGGATAAATAAGATCAATTGTAAGAATATCACCACGTCTGCTAAACTCATGGTTTACATCTGATCTTTTACTTTTGGCTAAATCGTTAATTGCTTTTAAAAATCTGGGCTCATTTATATATTTCCCTTTCTTGTAGACACTGGATTCATCATTAAGACAAGTAGACCAATTTCCAATAGGCACACCGTTCTCGAATGTCCTTTCCGTTTTGTGTACAAACTGATTAGGATCGGTATATACGATTTGACATTTTCCATCTAGCTTTTTGCATGAAAGGGTGTTTACATAAAAGCCTTTCTCCAAGGCAATGTCATTTTGGCGAATCTCTCGATTGCAAGAGATAAATACGAAGGAAAGAAATGATAAAATGAGGTATTTCATTAATCTTGGTAACGCTAAAGTTGAGGTTTAATTGTCAAATTATTTCAGTCGTAGTTACTGACATACTCAGGCCAAAATATCGTGCACATTTTAACTATGATTAATTTCAAAAAATAATCATAGTTATTTTAGAGTAAGCTAGTTTTGATATCAAGGAACCGGAAAAATCTAAAAATAGAACTACAACTTGTAGAAATAACTAAGTATTCTCCTTAAACAATCCCCATCTTCTTCAACAAAAACGACGCATTCATGTTCTGACAAACACCGTTCTTCAAACGGTAATCGAAATA
>NVRG01000139.1 GCA_002400805.1 Gammaproteobacteria bacterium | reverse complement strand
TAAGGCACAACTTGAGCGGGAAATAGACGCGTTGATTGCCATTATTCCTAAGTTGTCAGGCCACCTAATATTAGTCAGCAATGAGACTAATATGGGTATTATGCCGATGGGTGAATTGAGCCGGCAGTATTGCGACCAAATCGGCGTATTGCATCAGCGAATCGCCGCTGTTTTTGATCGCGTTATTTTTACTGTGGCTGGTTTGCCGCATGTGTTAAAAGGAAAATTATAGTGTCGGAGTTTCCTCAATGGTTAACCTTGCCCGTCAAAGCTATCGATGAACAAAGCCAAAAAGCGGCTGAACAACGACAACAGCTGTTAACTAAACCAGCAGGTTCTTTGGGTCAGTTAGAAACAATTGCGATTCAACTCGCAGCCATGCAAGCAACAGAAACACCCTCCGCTGATAAAGTTCATATCAGTGTATTTGCTGCTGATCACGGCATCGTCGATGAAGGCATCTCAGCCTTTCCCCAAGCGGTCACCGCCGAAATGATTCGTAACTTTGCTAATGGTGGTGCAGCGATTAGCGTATTAGCAAAAGAACTCAATGCCAGCCTTGATGTTATCAATATGGGTACCATCAACCCATTAGAGCCATTATCCGGTGTATCTGATCAACGCATCGCGGCTGGCACCGCAAACTTCGCCCAGCAAGCAGCAATGTCATTAGCGCATTGCCAACAAGCTATTTTGGTCGGACGCAATAATGTAGAGCAAGCTTATCAAGCAGATATCGATCTATTTATTGCCGGTGAAATGGGGATAGGCAATACCACCTCGGCCACTGCAATTGCAGCAGCCTTATTAAACCTCAATGCTAAGGAGCTAACGGGGCCAGGTACTGGACTTAATGCTGAAGGTGTTAGTCATAAGGCTTTTATTATTGAACAAGCTTTAAACAAACATAGGGAGAAACTGTCATCACCTTTGACCATTCTTCATACTCTCGGTGGTTTTGAAATCGCGGCATTAGTAGGATGTTATTTAGCCTGTGGTAAACAAGGCTTGCCGGTGATCATCGATGGTTATATTTCATCAGTAGCAGCATTGATGGCAGAAACACTTTGTCCAGGAACAAAACACTGGTTTATCTATAGTCATAATTCAGCAGAACCTGGACATCAACATGTTTTATCCGCACTCAAGGCAACCACCTTATTAGATATTGGCATGCGTTTGGGTGAAGCCAGTGGTGCTGCATCCGTCTTGCCGTTAATTCGTCTTAGTTGCACGCTACATAATCAAATGGCTACTTTTGAGCAAGCTGAGGTTTCTGAAAAATCGTGATGAACAAACTACAACCCTTATTAATCGCATTGCAGTTTTTAACTACGTTGCCGGTTAAGGTAACCGTACCCATAGCAAATAAACAACTGGGACAATCGTTACTGTTTTACCCTATTGTTGGTTTTATCATCGCTGTCATTTTAATTAGCCTAGCCTCGTTATTAACATCGCAGTCATCCTATGTCGCTGCAATATTAGTCCTTGTTAGCTGGGTCATTCTGACTGGCGGGCTACACTTAGATGGCTTAGCAGACAGTGCTGATGCTTGGTTAGGTGGCTTAGGCGATAAAGTAAAAACCTTAAAGATCATGAAAGATCCGACGAGTGGCCCCATTGCCGTTAGCATTTTGGTTTTATTGCTATTAACCAAATTTATTATGCTGGCCGAATTAATTGCCGTGCAGAATTGGATTGCGATTATCTTAGCAACAACACTTTCCCGTACCGCCTTACCATTATTATTTCTCACCACGCCCTATGTCAGACAAAATGGCATTGCTGCCTTATTGATTCAACACCAACCTAAAACAACAACAAAACAAATGGTTTTGGCGGTGACATTAATCAGCATTTTCTTGTCTGGCGTGTGGATTTTATTACTGAGTTTTGGCCTGTTTTTATTATTACGTTACTGGATGCTTCAGCGCCTTGATGGTGTGACCGGAGACACCGCTGGCGCAATGGTCGAACTATTAGAAACTGGCATATTAATCACTGCCGTCATTATTTAGAGAGTTAGCTATGACTGATACAGAAAAAAGTCAACGTCACCAAAAACGTATGAAACGCCATAAAGAAGTCGTTGATGACAAAATCAAACAGGCAGATAAAGACAAGGGGTTATTATTAGTCATTACTGGCAACGGTAAAGGCAAAAGCTCTTCAGGCTTTGGCATGGTCGCACGCGCCTTAGGCCATAATATGCGTGTCGGTGTAGTGCAATTTATCAAAGGTGCTTATAGCACTGGCGAGGAATCATTCTTTCGACGTTTCCCCGATGAAGTTGAATACCATGTCATGGGGGATGGTTTTACCTGGGATACCCAAAATCTCGATCAGGATATTGCTTCAGCAGAAAAAGGCTGGGAGGTCTGTAAGCAGTTAATCGACGATCCGAAAATTGATGTGGTGCTATTTGATGAACTTAATATCGTATTAAAAATGCGTTATTTAAATACTGATACAGTACTTGCTGATATAGCAAACCGAGCAAAAATGAAACATGTCATTATCACTGGACGGGGTGCTCCTGACGCTGTGATCGAGGCTGCAGATACAGTTAGCCGAATTGAAGATGTGAAACATGCTTTTCGTGCAGGTTTTCGAGCACAAAAAGGCATTGAATTATAAATACTGGCGCAGTTTTTGCACTGTCATAAAACTGTAAAGTTACCCACAATTTCTGTGGATAACTCTGTGATTAAGTCGCTGGTAAATCTGTCATCCTCATATATACATACAACCGCATCAAAATGGTTATTTTTTAACCATCAAAAATAACATTATACTTATCAATCACTTACGTCAACATTATTTATAATCAATCAGTTAGCGTAACTTGTTTATACAAAACAGCACTGATGCGCGCTACTGGTGCATAACTTTTATGATTTTCAACAGGATTTTGTAATAAATGTAGATTTCAACCTGATAGTAAGCACTACTATCAGGTTGAAAGGAGTTGACTATACTGACTCAGTTTCAGTTTCTAAATCGAGTACTAATTCACCGTCACGAAGTACGACTTTAACGTGTCCGCCATCAGCTAATTTACCAAACAATAATTCGTCAGCTAAAGGACGTTTTATTTTTTCTTGCACCAACCGAGCCATCGGTCTTGCTCCCATATGCACATCGTAACCATGTTTAGCTAACCACTGACGTGCTTCATCATCAATTTCTAAAGTGACATGTTTGTCTTGCAATAACATTTCAAGCTCAACTATGGCTTTGTCCGCCACGCGTAACACAGCATCCGGTGACAACGCTTTAAACTGAATAATGCCATCTAAACGATTACGGAATTCCGGCGTAAAGGCTCGTTTAACCGATTCCATTCCATCCGTTTGGTGATCTTGTTGGGTAAAGCCCATTGAAGAGCGATCCATCTCCTGCGCGCCCGCATTACTGGTCATGACTAGGACAACATGGCGGAAATCAGCTTTACGACCATTATTATCCGTTAAGGTGCCATGATCCATCACTTGTAACAACAGATTGAAAACATCTGGATGTGCTTTTTCTATTTCGTCTAATAATAAAACGGCATGAGGCTGTTTGGTCACCGCTTCTGTTAACAAACCACCTTGGTCATAACCAACATATCCTGGTGGTGCACCAATTAAACGGGAAACGGTATGACTTTCCATGTATTCCGACATGTCAAAGCGAATTAATTCGACACCTAAGTTATGCGCTAATTGACGTGTGACTTCGGTTTTACCCACACCGGTTGGGCCGGTAAATAAGAATGCGCCAGTTGGTTTTTCTGGATGACCTAAACCAGAACGTGCCATTTTAATCGCCGAACTTAATGTCGCAATCGCTTCATCTTGACCAAAAATCACATGTTTTAGATTTTTTTCCAAGTTAAGCAAATTATCTTTATCTGCATTGCTTACCGTTGTAGCCGGAATACGCGCAATTTTTGCAACGATGTCCTGCACATCATTTACACCAATCATTTTTTTACGCTTAGATTTTGGCAAGATACGTTGGGCCGCGCCAACCTCATCTAATACATCAATGGCTTTGTCAGGTAAAAAACGATCGTTGATATGGCGTTCTGCCAACTCGGCGGCCTGTATCAAAGCGGCATTGGTATAACGTACATTATGATGTTGTTCCAAGCCGGCTTTTAAGCCCTTCAATATCTGAATCGTTTCGGCTACTGATGGTTCAGGTATATCAATCTTTTGGAAACGTCTCGCTAACGCATGGTCATGTTCAAAAATTCCACGATATTCTTGGAAGGTTGTTGAGCCTATGCACTTAAGGTCACCACTCGCTAACAATGGTTTAAGCAGATTTGCGGCATCCATCGCACTATTACCTGCCGAACCGGCACCAATCACCGTATGGATTTCATCAATAAATAATATGGCATCATCTTGATCTTTGATTTCACGCAATAAAGCTTTCAAGCGTTTTTCAAAATCACCACGATATTTGGTCCCTGCGACCAAGGCACCCATGTCTAATGAATATATAACGGAATTTGCTAATATTTCGGGCACATTACCCTCAACAATACGCCTGGCAAGCCCTTCGGCTAATGCTGTTTTACCCACGCCTGCTTCACCCACGAATAATGGGTTATTTTTTCGACGGCGGCACAAAATCTGTAAAGTACGCTCAATTTCATGAGCTCGACCAATTAAAGGATCGATCTTACCCTCGATAGCGGAAGCATTGAGATTTACGGCATACAGTGCTAATGGATTTTTTCCATCTTGGGCAGGTTCCGCTTCGGTCTCTGTTTCATCAGCTTCAACCTCGATCACATCATCAATTGCGCTATGACTGATGGCGTTAACAACATCAAGGCGAGTAACGTCTTGTTTTTGCAGTAGATATACCGCTTGTGATTGTTGCTCAGAAAAGATAGATACCAAGACATTAGCACCCGTCACTTCATTGCCACCTGATGATTGCACATGCATCACTGCGCGTTGCAATATTCGTTGAAAAGCCAAAGTAGGCTGTGTTTCACGTTCGCTGTCTTCAGCCAGCGTTGGCAAATTATCCGCCAAGAAGTCATTGAGATCTTGACGTAAATTAATCACATCCACATCGCAAGCCGTTAACACGGCTAACGCTTGCCCATTTTCTAGCAATGCTAATAACAAATGCTCAACGGTAAGAAACTCATGTGAGCGTTTACGAGCATAACTAAATGCCTGACTTAACGTTTGTTCGAGTTCTTTACTTAACATGTGCTTGTCCGCCTTTTCTTATCGGTAACAGTTATCGTCGTTACTCTTCTTCCATCGTACACTGCAATGGATGACCATGTTGCTGAGCATAACTATTGGCTTGCTCTACTTTTGCTTCCGCAATTTCAAAGGTAAATATGCCACACATAGCCAACCCTTCGGTATGTACTTGTAACATCGTACGTGTTGCACGTTCGCGTTCCATCGCAAATAAACCTTCTAATACTTCAATCACAAAATCCATTGGCGTGTAATCATCGTTCAACATTAACACCCGATATTTCGGAGGCTCCTGCAACTCAGGTTTTGACGGTGCTATGGCTATTTCATTTTCACCGTGCCAATCATGATCTTGTTCTTTAGTCATCGTTGTTATTTACTCGCTTGGTCAACTAAGGTCTGTAAATCACCATTTTCATACATTTCCATTATGATGTCACAACCACCCACTAAATCGCCGTTAATGTACAGCTGTGGGAATGTCGGCCAATTTGCATAACGGTGTAAATTTTCACGTACTTCTGGCTCGGCCAATACGTTTATAAAGGCAAATTCTGCGCCACATTCCGCTAATGCTTGTGAAGAACGACTAGAAAAACCACATTGTGGGAATTCAGGTGTGCCCTTCATAAATAAAATGATCGAGTTTGATTCGATCGCCTGTTTAATATGTTCCATTACTTCCATCTTAAAAACCTCTGTTAAATAATTTTTTTGCCCTCTCACTATGTTGGGGCAACTCTGTTAATTTCAAGCTTATGCTAGTTATATTGAAGCTGCAATAAGCCAAGTACACCTTCTAAGCCACAATAGTTTAATGCTGTGCTTGCTTGCTCTTGCACGGTAGGTTTAGCGTGATACGCCACACTTAAGCCGGCTTCATTCATCATTAATAAATCATTAGCACCATCGCCCATTGCGACAACTTGCGCTGGGGATATACCTAACATCTCGCAGTGTGCTAATAAAAAGTCTGCTTTTGCTTGAGCTCCGCAGATATCCCCCACAACTTCGCCTGTTAAGCGGCCATTATGTTCACCTAGGACATTGGCCATGGTGAAGTCTAAGCCGAGACGTTGTTTTAATCGCTCAGTGAAAAATGTAAAACCACCTGAGACTAGCGCTGTTTTAATACCTTGCTGTTGGAGTCGTTTTAACATAACTTCTGCGCCCGGATTTAGCTGTAAGCGTTCTAAATAAACGCGTTCCAGTGCACTAACCTCGAGTCCTTTTAACAATGACACGCGCTGTCGTAATGAAGTTTCAAAATCTATCTCACCACGCATTGCCGCTTCAGTAATTTCAGCAACTTGTGGTTTGACGTTAATAAAATCAGCAATCTCATCAACACATTCGATATTAATCAGGGTTGAATCCATATCGGTAACTAACAATTTTGCTGCCTTTGATTCAAACCCTGCCGGCACAACATTGATATCAAATTCATTTGTATTGCGTAGCGCTTGCATATCACTGTCTGTTATCTGCGATAACTCAATAACAGCATAGTTCGTATCGCTCTTAACCGAACCTTGCAACTTAGCGGCAATCTCACTTGCCGCTTCTGAGGTCAGATTAGGACCTTGTAAGACTAAACGTGTCATAAATCACCCTAGTTCAGATAAAGCTTCGGCGAGACTGATCGCTAAATCAGCTCGCCGAACAACCAAAAATGGTTACTTAAAATTGTGGTTTAACAGGTGCGTCGTTGTAACGATCTACACTGGCCATGATTTCAGCTTTCGCTTCATCAATACCAACCCAACCTTCAATTTTGACCCATTTGTTTTTTTCTAGGTCTTTATAATGCTCAAAGAAATGTCCAAGTTGCGCTAACAAGCGTTCAGGTACATCCGCGATATCTTGTACATCGTCGTACATGCTGTCATGTGGAACGGCAATGATCTTGGCATCTTCACCTGACTCATCGGTCATTTTCAACATGCCAACTGGACGACATTGCACAACAGAACCACTGATTAGTGCATATGGGCTAACCACTAATACATCAACCGGATCACCATCATCAGACAACGTATGTGGTACATAACCGTAGTTACACGGGTAGAACATGGCTGTATTCATGAAGCGATCAACAAACAATGCACCTGTTTCCTTATCTACTTCATATTTAACAGGATCAGAATGAGAAGGAATTTCAATGATGACATTGATATCATCAGGCAGGTTTTTACCCGAGCCAACGCGGTCTAGATTCATAGTGGTAACGCTCCAAATTTCAAATTTTCAAATAAATAAACCGACCAATTATATAAGAATTTGCCGTATTCTCATACTCGAATTTAGAAGCGTATGAAGATTTAATTGGCTGGAATCATGTCAAAATCTGACTTGCCTACACCACAATCAGGACACTCCCAATCTTCAGGGATATCTTCCCAGCTTGTTCCCGCTGCTATACCTTCTTCCGGCATGCCTTTTTCTTCGTCATAAACAAAGCCACAAATTACACAAATCCACTTTTTCACTTTCACTACCTCAAAAACTTTTTAGGTTGTTACAAATAAACTAACTGCTACCACTAACAATGCCATAGAAAATATGCGGCGTAAGGTGCTCACTGGCAGGCTTTTTGTCAATTTCGCACCCAATGGTGCAAAGAGAATACTGGTGCCAATGATACCTAAAAATGCCTGCCAATGAACAAATCCCGTCAGCCAATCAGTACTTGTTGTGACATTATTTTGTCCAAAGATGACAAATCCGGTCACGGCGGCCACGGAAATTGGAAACCCACAGGCTGCAGCAGTACCTATCGCAACTTTGATAGATTGTTTTGCCATCAGCATATAGGGCACGGTCAGCGACCCGCCACCGATGCCAACGATGGCTGAAATCATTCCAATAATATTACCTACTCCTAACAATATTGGCATTTTCAATAAAGATTCATTCAATAAGGGTGTCACTGGAAACCACATGCGAAGTGCGACCACTAAGACATAAATGGCAAAACAAGTTTGCAAGAGAAAGCCATCTAATAAAGTCGCGAAATACGCACCTATAATTCCACCCATGACAAGGCCAGGCGATAAATCTCTAACCACTGGCCAATTTATATTTTTATGTTGTTGATGCGCAACCATTGCTGATAACGAGGTAATGGTTATTGTCATTAAGGATGTTGCCACCGCAACATGCACTACTTGCTGGCCAGGCAAACCTTGCCAATGAAAAACTAACAACAATGAGGGCACGATAATTAGCCCGCCGCCTAAGCCTAATAGACCTGCTGACATGCCAGCAAAACAACCAATTAAGGCAAAACTAATCCATTCCCACATCTCAAATTTATCTACCAAAGTCTGTTGATAAGGTTTCTCACTTTACACACCTACACGATACAGGTATAAGAATGTAACCCAAAAACTTGAAAATACACGATTCTGCTAGCAAACCAGCAATCGTTTTATAACGAGGAAAATCAGTATTTGGGGGGTTACAACTTTAAAATAAAACGCAGGAGTTACACCGCAACATTTCTATTCAAAAATAAATTTAAGAGAGGTTCAGCCTATGTCATCGTTAAGTTACCTCCCCGTAGTACTAGGGGTTTTTGGTTTGTTTTGTGCATTTTTGGTTTATATGAAAATGAAAGCTGAGCCAGCCGGCTCAGGAAAAGTGGTCGAAATTGGCGACCAAATTCATTTGGGTGCCATGGTGTTTATGAAGGCTGAATATTCGCGCCTCGCGATTTTTTGTGTGGTATGTATCCTCGCTCTCGGTCTTTCTGATCTCGGTTGGGCCACTGCATCTGCTTTCTTTCTAGGCGCTATTTGTTCTGCTAGTGCTGGTTATATAGGCATGTATGCAGCAACTAAAGCCAATGTACGCACCGCTACTGCCGCCCAAGATCAAGGTGCATCAGCAGCATTAACCATCGCTTTCTTTGGTGGTTCGGTGATGGGATTGACGGTCGCATCAATGGGGCTATTAGGCTTAGGTATCTTATATTTAGCCTTTGGTGGTGATCCTCATACTGCACATGTGATTCATGGCTTTGGCATGGGTGCTTCCTCTGTTGCCTTATTCTCCCGTGTGGGTGGGGGTATCTTTACTAAAAGTGCCGATATCGGTGCCGATCTTGTCGGCAAACTAGAAGCTGGAATTCCCGAAGATGACCCTCGTAACCCAGGCGTTATCGCTGATAATGTCGGTGATAATGTCGGTGACGTTGCTGGTATGGGTTCTGATATTTTCGAATCTTATTGCGGTTCCATGATTGCGAGTATTGCTATTGCAGCCACCATGAGTGCAGCAGCCATCGCGACATTGGCGAGTAGCCAACAAGTATTGATGTTTATGCCGCTTGCATTAGCGTCAATCGGTTTGCTCTGTTCAATTGCCGGAATTTATGCAGTTAAAGTCTTTTCGGCTAAAAGCCCAGAAGTAGCATTACGCATCGGCACAATGGGATCATCCGTATTATTTATCGTGGTTGCTTATTTACTCATTACCCAATTGGGCGGCACGATTAATTTATGGATAGCCGTTCTCACTGGTGCTATTGGCGGCATTATCATTGGTCTAGTGACTGAATATTATACCGGTGGTGCTCCAGTCAGAAAACTGGCGAAAGATGGTGAAACAGGTGCGGCAACCGTTTTAATTAGTGGCTTAGCCTTAGGCATGCAGTCCGTGGCCATTCCCGTTATTACGATTGCTGCCATTATCTTTATTTCCAGTCTTTATGCTGGTTTATATGGCGTGGGTATTGCTGCTGTAGGTATGTTAGCCACCGTCGGTATCACCATGGCGATTGATGCCTACGGCCCGGTTGCTGATAATGCCGGTGGTATTGCTGAAATGGCAGGCATGGGCGAAGAAACCCGTGAAATTACCGATTCATTAGATGAATTAGGTAATACCACTGCGGCTATTGGTAAAGGTTTTGCCATCGGTGCCGCAGCCTTAGCTGCGTTAGCGCTGATCAGTGCCTACATTGAAACGGTTAATGTCGAGTCAATCAGGCAAGGTGGCGAAGCAATGCAACTACTCATCAATGACCCCCTTGTATTGGTGGGTATGTTCCTTGGTGGTATTTTCCCCTTCTTAGTCAGTTCAATGACCATGACAGCTGTCGGTGATGCCGCTGTTGATATGATCCATGAAATTCGTCGTCAATTTAGAGAAATTCCGGGCTTATTAGAAGGCACAGCACAACCTGATACCGCACGTTGTATCGATATCGCTACCAAAGCAGCCTTGCAAAAAATGATCATGCCAGGAGTATTAGCGGTGGGGGCACCGGTCGTTGTTGGTTTTGTTCTTGGTCCTGTCGCATTAGGTGGCATGTTAGGCGGCGCATTGATTTGCTGTGTGATGATGGCCTTGATGATGGCGAATGCCGGTGGCGCTTGGGATAACGCTAAGAAGTATGTAGAAAAAGGTAATCTTGGTGGTAAAGGTTCTGCTGTGCATGCCGCTGTCGTTGTTGGTGATACTGTCGGTGATCCATTAAAAGACACGTCTGGTCCAGCGATGAACATTTTGATTAATGTTATGGCCATCGTCAGTTTGGTCATAGCGCCTTTATTAGTCTAAACTGGTCTTCAGTTCATCTTAAAAGGCCACGTTTATCGTGGCCTTTTTATTTGTAGAATCTATACTTTTATAACCATGTCTAAAAACAAGCTCACTCACCGTCAGGTTTGGCAGATTGCCGGACCAATGATTATTGCCAATATTTCAATCCCATTATTAGGCATGGTCGATACTGCGGTTATGGGGCATCTCGACTCAGCACAATATCTAGGTGCTGTTGCAGTGGGTTCCATCATCTTCAGTTTTCTTTTTTGGGGCTTTGGATTTTTACGCATGGCTACAACCGGCTTGGTTGCTCAAGCCTTCGGTCGTAATGACTCGACCTTGTCTCACACGATTTTATTACAATCCCTAATCTTAGCAATCATTATTGCTAGCGCCATACTCATCCTAAAACACCCCCTGTCTCAGCTTGCCTTCTTGTTGATAGACAGCAGCGAGTTGGTGAGCCAACAAGCAAGAATATACTTTGATATTCGTATTTGGAGTTCACCGGCAATTTTAATTAATTATGTCATTCTAGGCTGGTTAATTGGCAAACAAGCGAGTAAGGCCGCGCTTGTTTTAGTGCTCGTTGTGACGATCAGTAATATGATCATGGATCTTGTTTTTGTCAATGTATTTGGAATGACGATTGATGGTGTGGCCTTGGCCTCATTAATAGCAGAATATTTAGGCCTGATTACAGGGCTATGCCTGCTAAAACGTCATGGCGTCACTCTAAACCTTCTCAAACGCTTATCATCCAAACAAGTATCAATATTCAGTTGGCACTGGCTACAACTACATGCCAATATTTTTATTCGCACCCTATGTTTAATGTTTAGTTTTGCCTTTTTCACTAGCCAAGGAGCCAAACAGGGCGACATAATCCTCGCCGCAAATGCAGTATTGCTTAATTTTATTACCTTAATGGCATTTGTCTTAGATGGCTTTGCCAATGCCACCGAAGTACTCTCCGGTAAGGCTGTAGGTGCAAAAAACAGGTCCCAGCTAAAACAAAGTTTGTTGCTAACCGGATTTTGGGCATTAGTCGTCGCCAGTCTATTTAGTCTGAGTTATGTATTTTTTGGCCAACAGCTTATCTCTTTAATGACGACAATTACTGACGTTCAAACCACAGCGAATGACTATCTTCCTTGGGTGATTGCAATGCCGGTTGTCGCGGTGTGGACCTATTTATTTGATGGGTTATTTATTGGCACAACGCGCAGTATTGAAATGCGTAATACCATGCTGCTATCAACCTTCTGCTGTTTTCTACCCGCATGGTATCTTCTTCAACCCTTAGGTAATCACGGCTTATGGCTAGCCTTATTGTTATTCTTAGCCGCTAGAGGCATAAGTCAATGTTTCTATTTACCTAGAATTTTACGTTTGCGCTGAACTTAATTGTTTGTATTAATCGTTAATAGCACCGCAGTCAATAACGCGGCATATTAGTGCTTACTTTTATCAAACAGCGCACCATTAATAAAACAATTTATTTCCGACATAAAAAAAGCACTGTGCTGAAAATTCAGTACAGTGCTTCTTCATTTTATATTTTGCGATTAAACAGGCTGATCAGTTCCCCAATCAGTTACGCTAGTACGGCGATCTTTGCCTGAACGCCGATCATCGTTGTCCAGTTCAAAACGAATCATGTCACGTCGGTCATGTGCTTCTCTGCGTTGTCTCCGACGTTTTTCTTCTATAACGGCTGCTTCACTGACAAAATCATGCTCGCCTTCGTGCATTAAATGATCATTATCACTCATGTCCGTCCCCTTGTGATCAATACCAATTGAGTCTTAAAACAAAAATTACTCTCGCCACTGTTAGTCTGTCAAGTTTAGGGTAATAAATTATAGTTTCTCTGTTGATGCGAAAACGGGCATTTAAAAGAGAGGTGATAAGCCGTTAGTTGTAGATCTTGCTTGTCTCCTTCAATCCCATGCAGCCGGTCACCAATCACAGGAAAGCCTAATTCTGCACTATGCCGCCTAATTTGATGTTTGCGGCCTGTTTCAATAGAGACATCTAATAAAGATCGATCTAATTGTGAATCATATTGAACAAAACTAAAGTGACTTACCGCATGACGGCCATCAATATCATTTGATGCTGTTATTGGTGATTGTTTAGTGGCATTTTCATCAAAGTGACCATGCACCCAGATTTGATAGCGTTTATCCACTTTTCGCTTTTGAAACAGTTCTGATAATGCCGCGGCTGCACGTTTTTCATGAGCCACAATAATCAAGCCATTCGCCGCACGATCAAGTCGATGCACAACAAAACTAGGTCGTTGTGGTGTTAAATGCTGCTCTGCCCAACGAGTGATGGTGCAGTGATCGCCCCACTTTGAGCCTTGTGACAACATGCCATAGGGTTTATTCCAAATACTGTATTGACCGACATCCATTATTAACTGTGGTTCAGGCGGTAGCATATCCAAAACATGGCTATCATAATAGATATGTACCGTTTCACCTGTTCTTAATGGTTTTTTAGCTCGTCTGAGGCGTAATGTTTTTTTACCACGCGTGACCCAAACAGCCCCTTTTTGCATGATGGATTTCACTTGCTGCTTGGATAAACCGGTTTCGGATGCTAATAAATCAACAGCAAGATGATCATTCGAGCTAATGTTTATATGTTTTTCAAATTGTGAAGGATTATTAGACATTTTATGAATTGGCTTGGTTGGCGTAGAATTGCAGTAATATTTGAACTATAAATGGTCAAGGCACATGTTTATACCTTATCTACGTCAGATTTGTCTCTTTTTGTTGTTATCGACCATGTCGATGATGAGTTATGCCGATGTCTATAAATGGGTGGACGAAGAAGGTCAAACACATTATTCCCAACAAGCACCCATTGGCCAAGCAACAGAAGTATTAAAAGCACCGCCGCCGCCCACGATTCTACCCGCTGATGCGCAGCAAAAAATTGATCAATTAATTAATGAACAGAATGAAGCAAAATACGAACAAAAAAGGTACGTTCAGCAGCAACAACAAGAAATAAAACAACAGGAACAACAACAAGAAAACTGCAAACGCTCACAAGATAACTTGCAACAATTTTTAAATAATCCTGGTAGACGCTTTCAAAAATCAGATGGCACAGTCACCCGCCTAACCGAAGAAGAGCGCCAACAAAGAATTAATCAAATAAAACTAGATATCAACGAATATTGCTAATAAGGAGACCGCAGTGCCCTACTTAAATATAGTGACCAATCAATCTGTCAGTGATGAAGTAGCATTTTTAAAAACAGCAAGCAAAACGCTCTCACAAGCAACTGGCAAATCTGAAAGTTATGTCATGATTGCTTTGGAAGAAAAAGCAAGCATGTCTATGGGGGGGAGTGATGCTCCGACTGCCTTTCTTGATTATCGTGCCTTGGGTTTACCGGCTGACCGTACGGCCTTCTCTGATACCTTATGTAAATTAATCAACGAGCAACTTGGTATTGCTGGTGATCGTATCTATATCAGCATGACAGACTCTGAGCGCCAAAACTGGGGTTGGAATCACAGCACTTTTTAAATTAACTATGTAATGAGACTAAAAGTCTCATCGAACAAAAACAATAACAGGATCACAGCTTCACATGCGTACTTCCCAAATTCTTATTTCTACACTGAAAGAAACTCCGGCTGATGCCGAGATCGTCAGCCACCAGCTTATGCTTCGTGCGGGTCTTATTCGCCGTTTAGCATCAGGTTTATACACCTGGTTGCCTATGGGCTTACGTGTACTTCGTAAAACCGAAGCCATTGTACGAGAGGAAATGAACAAAGCCGGTGCACAAGAGTTATTAATGCCTTCGGTGCAACCATCAGAATTATGGCAGGAAAGTCAGCGCTGGGAAAAATATGGTCCTGAACTGTTACGTATCACCGATCGGCATAATCGTGAGTTCTGTTATGGCCCGACCCATGAAGAAGTCATTACTGATTTAGTCCGTCAAGAAATTCGTAGTTACAAACAACTGCCGATCAACTTTTACCAAATTCAAACTAAATTCCGTGATGAAATTCGCCCACGTTTTGGTGTGATGCGCGCACGTGAATTCCTGATGAAAGATGCCTACTCTTTCCATCTGGATCATGAATCATTACAAGAAACCTACGACAATATGTTTGCAACCTATACCCGTATTTTTGAACGTATAGGTTTAAATTTCCGTCCAGTACAAGCCGATACAGGTAGCATCGGTGGTAATGCATCACATGAGTTCCATGTATTAGCCAGTTCAGGTGAAGATGCGATTGCATTTAGTGATACTAGCGACTATGCGGCCAATGTTGAGTTAGCAGAAGCAATAGCACCGGCTGGTGATCGTGCGGCGGCTAGCCAAAAGATGGAAACAGTGGATACGCCAAAACAACATACCATCGAAGAAGTGAGTAATTTCCTAAATATTCCACCAGCACAATGTTTAAAAACATTATTAGTGGAAGGTACAGAAGAAGGTAACGTTGTTGCGCTTGTTATTCGTGGTGATCATGAGTTAAATGAAATAAAAGCTGAAAAGCATCCTCTTATCGCCGAACCTTTGACCTTTGCAACACCAGAACAAGTGTTTGCTAGCTGTGGTGCCAATATCGGTTCTATCGGCCCTGTTGATCTAGATATTCCAGTTATTGTTGATCATGCAGCAGCGCATGTTGCTGACTTTGTTTGTGGTGCCAATAAAGATGAAAAACATCTTGTCGGCGTAAACTGGGGCCGTGACTTAAATGAAGCTGAAACAGTAGATTTACGTAATGTACTGGCTGGCGATCCGAGTCCCGATGGCCAAGGAAAATTAGAAATTGCACGAGGTATTGAAGTAGGTCATATCTTCCAACTGGGTGATAACTACAGTAAAAAACTCAATGCCAATGTCTTAGGCGAATCTGGCAAATCACAGTACCTCACTATGGGTTGTTACGGCATTGGCGTGTCTCGTGTCGTTGCCGCGGCAATAGAACAAAACCATGACGAGCGAGGCATAATTTGGCCAAAATCAATTGCACCCTTTGAAGTCGCTTTAGTGCCTATTAACGCCCACAAATCAGTACGTGTTCGTGAAGCCGCAGATGAAATATATAAACAACTCACCGATGCGGGTGTAGATGTGCTTTATGATGATCGTGGGCTGCGTCCTGGTGTCGCCTTTGCTGATATGGAATTAATTGGTATTCCACATCGTCTAATTTTAGGTGAACGGGGTCTAGATAACGGCATGATCGAATATAAATGTCGTGCGGATGGTGAAGCTGATGAATTTGCCATCGATGATGTGGTTGCTGTAATACAAAAACGCATGGCCGATTAATATTTATTTCAGGGAGAGTTAGCCAGGATGACAACAATTAAAGCCAACGATCTTATCGATAGCATTGCCGATA
>NVRG01000138.1 GCA_002400805.1 Gammaproteobacteria bacterium | reverse complement strand
AATGCTTGCATTACGACTTCTTCACTTTTACGAAAATTTATTTATATATGATTGAATATTAAATAGAAACTGACTGGTACCACATGGCTAATACTCGGTAGATTAGCTAACTCTCTCAATTTTTCAATGCCTGCAACCAAGGCAAAATCGCCGACATTCAGTATGACCGGTTGCACACTGACCACCGATAATTTGGCACCAACCAAACGCGTCACGATAACGTTCAGTGTTAACGGTTGAACTTCACCATGCAATGCTAACGTTGCATCAATCGTCATTTGTTTACTTGCCCCTTCAGCAATCGAGTCAAGAATCGCCAAATCAACTTTTGCACTCACTTTAGCGGTAGAAAATTGTTTGATATCAAAGAAGTATGTTTTCATCCGCTCATCACGAACGGCAATATGGGTATCAACCGTCGCTAGGTCTATATCCAAAGAGAATTGTCCCTTTGCATCAAGAAATCCACTCAGTTGATTAAACTGATGTGTTTCAGCAATATGTATTTTTTTGGTTGAAATAAAACTTAATTGCGACGCATCCGCATTAAGTTGCCATTCATTGGCCGTTACTGCAGTTGAAAGCAGCAAGCCACTAAAAAGTAATACACTTAGTTGTAAAAATTTATAATATTTCATCTCATTCTCCATTATTCGATAATGGTTATTTCACCCTCTATCGCATCATATTCTTTCGTGAGCTCATCTACTGACTTGGTTACATCTTCCAAGATCGATGATTTTAATACAATGATCTCAACACGACGGTTACGTGCGCGATTCTCAGCAGTATCATTTGGCACTAAAGTTTGGGTATCAGCATAWCCTTCTAAYACAAAACGTTCCGGTGGCATTTCGCCATATTTAAGCAACTCATGTATYACTGATGTCGCCCTTGAGGTTGATAGTTCCCAATTGGAGCGATATCGCGGTGTATTAATTGGGATATCATCCGTATGCCCAGCTACGGCGACCTGACCATTCGTTTTTGCCAATACATCATGAATTTTCTTTAGGATAGGTACAAATTGAACGTTAAGCTTGGCATCGCCTGATGGAAATGAACCTTTTTCACGAATTCGAATCACGATACGATTCAACTGACTTTCCACATCAATCAAACCAGCTTCAATTTCACCTTCCAATGCTTCTTTAAACTTCTCTAAATCTTCAGCAATTTCTTTCGCTTGTTGTTTGGCTACATCCTCTGCATCCATTTTAACTTCTAATGCATCACGTGTTTCATCAATTGTATCCTGTCGGACTTCTTTTAATGGTGTCGGTCTCGGATCACCCGGGCTAAATTCTTGGGCAATAATGCTTGTACCTTTAGGAATCTCATTCGCTGCTACTTCACGCTGCACACCAAATGCATCCTCTAAAGACTTAACCACCATCTTGTATTTTAGTGCATCCATTTCGGCAAAAGACAACAACAATACAAAAAAGCACATTAACAAAGACATTAAGTCTGCAAATGTACCCATGTAGGCTGGCAGTCCCTCAGGAGGACAATTACAATCGTGTTCTTCAGCTTCTTCGCTCATTTACCTTCTATCACTCCGTGCATAGCAAATCAGATTATGCTTCTGCCACCTCGGCAGCCGCTCCGCTTTCACGTTTGGATTTTGGCAAGAAGTTTCTTAATAACTCTTCTAAGACTTTAGGATTTTGGCCATCTTGTATGCCTAATACACTTTCGATAATAATAACTTTATTCATTTGTTCTTCAGCACTTCTCAGTGCCAGTTTATCACTCACGGGCAAGGCAAACATATTCGCTAACATCGCACCGTATAGTGTGGTTAGCAACGCAACCGCCATAGCAGGACCAATTGATTTTGGATCCGACATATTGGATAACATTTGCACCAAACCCACTAAAGTACCAATCATACCCATTGCCGGGCCGGCATCACCCATTGATTTAAAAAGAAACTGGCCAATACGATGACGACTGACGGTCTCACTCATTTCAGTCGTTAATGCCTTTCTCACTATGGCAGGTTCATGGCCATCAACCAACATGCTGATGCCCTTGGCTAATACTGGATTATTAATCTCTTGCCCTTCCAGCGCTAACAGACCTTCTTTACGGGCTATGCCTGCTAATTCGACCACAACAGTAATTAGGTCTTCTGGTGCTTCGGCCTTATGGAGAAACGCTTTCATAGCAATTTTAAAAGAACCGATAGTCTGGCTCAGCGTAAAGCGCATCATCACCACCGCAATGGTGCCGCCCAGTACAATAATAAGTGAAGGAATATTGATAAAGACCAATGCTCCCGAACCCATTGCAATCGTTGCGATAATTAGCGCCCAAGCGGCTAACACCCCGATTAATGTAGCTAAATCCACTAAACTGACTCCCTAGCTGAAATACTTATTATTAGAATTCTCGGCATATTTCTTAACCAAACGTGACTAATTCTACCCAATGCTGACTAAAAAATCTGTAATTCTATTTTTTAACATGAATTTTTGCATGGTTTTTATTGCGATACATTATCACTGCAGGCAATAACAAGACTAGAACCATCAAGAAAACGGTTAATAATGGCCATAATATAGGCTTGTTCCACTGCTGTTGTATCTGTTGACGAGCATCAACATCAACACGTCGATATTTAAGGGTATTGTTGGCCATTAAGTTTGGTTTTACGTTTTTGTTCCAAGCATGATAAAGCGAAAATTGCTTTGGATGATACCCCCAAACCCATGGTGCATCCTTATGCAAAACAGCAATCATTTCTTTGATTATCATTTGACGTTCTTCGCCATTATCCATCACTCGCATTTTTTCAAATAATGCATCAAATTTTTGATTTTGGTAGTTTGCGGCATTTTCGCCACTGGCCTTCACTTTACCGTTCGGTCCATATAACAAAAATAGGAAGTTTTCCGGATCGGGGTAATCGGCATTCCAGCCCCATTGAAAAATCTGGGCCTGACCTTGCCGCATCTTCTCCTGAAAACGATTATAGTCCGTATTGCGAACAACCAACTGAAGATCTAATTTCTGAAACTGCTTACGCAACCAGTCGAAATTGGCCTTAGCATCAGGGCCACTTGCTGGCACATCAAAATACAAAATTAATGGTTTACCTGTACTTGCATCACGGCCGTGGGGATAACCTGCTTCAACCAATAATTGCTTCGCTTGTTGAAGTGACATACGCCTTGCGGCATTATTTTCCCATTGATAAACATAAGGATTTATTCCTTGTTGACCTGCGTTATAACCAAAGATTCCTGGCGGAATAGGGCCTTGCGCTGCAATGCCACGGCCATTGGCAAAGATGGATATATATTCTTCATAATCGATTGCTATCGAAATAGCTTGGCGTAGTTTTCGTGCTTGTTCCGTGTAACCGCCGACCACTGGATCCAGCATGTTAAAACCGATATATGATGTCGATGTGGCAATGGCAGTTTTCAAATCAATATTCTTTTCCATCATGCCATCACTTAAACCAAAATCTCCACTAGCACCTACTTGTATCGCTTGATCAAAGCTGTCGGAATTAATTCCACTGACATCATAGTAACCTTGCAAGAATTTATTCCAATACGAGGTATTCTCTTTTTCTAAAGAAAATACAATCTTATCTATAAACGGAATTTCCTTGCCTGCATCATTAAGTAAGCCGGAATCCAGATCTGAATTTTCACCTACTTCAGGATACAGCTCACCATGGAAATTAGGGTTTTTTGCTAATACCATACGACTATTGGGATCGTTTTCTATCAAATGGTATGGGCCTGTACCTACCGGATACCAGTCCAAAGAAATGTTCTTTTTTTTCAGGCCAGCTTGTTGATAAAAACTATCGGCTTCCCATGGCATAGGCGCAAAAAATGGCATCGCTAACCAGTAACGTAACTGTGGATATTTACCCTGTACTTTGATCTGATAGCGGTATTTATCAATAACCTTGACACCCGATATTTCAACTGTGTTTAAGTCGATGTCGACTCCCGTTTTTTTGATCTGTTGTAACTGGTGAGCAAAATCAGTCAAGCCCACTATGTACTCCCCCATTAAACTCAAAATCGGAGAATGTATCTCTGGATGGGCCAAGCGTTTTATTTGATAAACATAATCCGCTGCAATTAACTCTCTACTCCCTTGTTGTTCAAAATCTGACAGTGTCTCTATCTCAGCTAATTGCTCTTCACTCATTTTATGGTATTGAAATTCACCATTATCTTTACGTGCAAAAGCCGGGTGTGGTTGGTACCTAATGCCAGGCTGAATAGAGACTTCATAAACACTGTAGGCAACATTATTTGTTGTTAGGTCATCGAGTATTAGCTGCCCTTGAGCATCGAAATAACTAACCGTGGGTAATTGRCTTGCCGTYARCGGRATRAGGGTATAAGGCCGTTTTAAGTAATGATATTGCAACGGTGGCTCATAAATTTGCSCGGTAAACTGCACTTCATTAGAGCTGTATGACCGGGCAGGATCCAAGTGTTTAGGTCTTAAAGAAAATGACGAATATAAAACCGATTCATCTTCAAGCTGATCAGAGTACGGAGAGTTGATTGCACTCATGTCACAGCCCGTTAGGCCGACAAGTAACAAACAAAATCCTATTAGATGCCGCATACATTTCCAAAACAATTTATAGTTGCAGGAGAGTATAACCACTATTGTCATGACTTGCCTCTTCCAGTATTTTGTCAAATCAGGTACTTTACTCAGCTTATTTTGTTACTTTAGGAGACATTCATGGGATTTTTACAAGGTAAACGCGTTTTAATTGTTGGTGTTGCCAGCCCACGCTCAATCGCTTCCGGCATTGCATTAGCTATGGCACGTGAAGGTGCTGAACTTGCATTTACTTACCAAACAGATAGATTAAAATCTCGCGTAGAAAAAATTGCTACTGAATGTGGTTCTGATCCTGCCTTATTATTCCCTTGTGATGTCGCGAGTGATGAGCAAATCACTGCGGTATTTGACGACTTAGCTAAACATTGGGATGGTTTAGACACCATTGTACATTCCGTCGGTTTTGC